>JBBQEC010000110.1:0-8141 GCA_038320305.1 Candidatus Limnocylindrales bacterium
GATCGCGAACGTCAGTACACCTCTTCGAAGGTGATGTGTTGGGTTGCGCTCGACCGCGCCATAGCGCTGGCGGCCACCCTCGGGATTTCGGATACCGACGAGTGGAGACGGGCTCGCGCCGACGTGCACAAAGAGATCCTCGCCAGGGCATGGAGTGAGAAATCGGGTGCATATGCCGGCGCATTCGACTCCGACGAGCTTGACGCATCGGTGTTGCTACTGCCGTTAGTCGGGTTTCTGCCGGCTGACGACCCTCGGATGTCCGCGACGATAGATGCCGTTCGGGACAATCTTGACGCCGGTGGCCCACTTATACGGAGATGGCGGGATGATGAGTTCGGCTTCGTGCTGTGTAGCTACTGGCTGGTCGAATGTGAGACGCTGCGCGGCGACGTTGACGCTGGATTCAAACGCTTCCACGCTTTGAATTCGCTCGCCAACGACGTAGGTCTCATGGCCGAGATGTTCGACCACAGTACCGGCGAGATGATCGGCAACTTCCCGCAGGCGTTCTCGCACGTGGGACTGATCAACGCCGCTTGGCGGCTCCAGGTATGTGACAGTGCAAGGTCGTCACGCAACGCGCCCGGCATCGACGGAGAGTCCGGCCGCCGCGGCTAGCCGCACAAGTCGGCGACGGCCAACCAGACGGCCTGGGCCACGTCTTCAGGCGCGGCCGACCCATCCACGACACGCCAGCGTTCTGGCTCTTCGTCCGCCAGTTGCAGGTAGCCGGCCCTGACTCGTTCGTGGAACGTGGCACCATGGTCCCTGGTATCAGTCTCGAAACGCGTCAAATCGGCCTCTGATCCCGTCTGGCGCCGCTCCAGTCCGGCAGCGCTAGGCAGATCGACGAGCACCGTCCGGTCAGACGTGATCGATCCGATCGCGATCTGTTTGAGAGCCTGAAGCTGGTCGAGCGCGACGCCGCCGCCGAAGCCCTGGTATGCGAGTGTCGAATCTGAGAAACGGTCGCACACGACGACCGCGCCGCGGTCGAGAGCCGGCCGGATCACCTCGCTCAACTGTCGCGCACGGGCGGCGTTGAACAGCAGCGCATCACTGAGTCCGTCGTGAGATCCGGCCGGGGCCCGCATCAACACGTCGCGCAGCCGCTCGCCGAGCGCCGTCCCGCCCGGTTCCCTGGTCAGCACGACCTCGCGGCCCGTGCCCCGAATGCGCTCGGCAAGAAGGCGCCCCTGGGTGCTCTTGCCGGCGCCATCGGGTCCTTCAAGAGTTACGAATACGCCATCACGGACGCGCTTGGCCATCTTCGTGTCCGACATCGACTCCAGTCTATGGAGCGCGCGTCAGGTTCGGGTGGTGACGTCTCCGGTGATGATCGGCGCGCTCGTTGGTTGATCGGAGCCGCCCGTCGGTTCGAGAGTAATCGCGATGACGTCAGTGCCAGGCAGGGGCTGTAGGCCCGACGCGATGACGGTTCCGTCCGGCTCGGCAGACATGGTGCCCGCCGATGAAGGCGTGCCGTCAACGATGTACCAGGCTTGGAGCGTCATGCCCGACGGAACAGCAGGCACGTCAGTCACGACCATGTAGCCGCTGCCGCCGGCAGGGACGGCTACAAAGCCGCTAATACCGGCGGCGTCGCCGGTGCCCTGCAGGATCGCGATCTGCGAGCCAGGCTGCGAGATTGCCGCGATGGCCTGTGCCATCTGATCAGCGCGGTGATTGGCTTGGTCCGCTTGCTGGCGCAGGTTGAGGCCCGCGACGCTGACTACCGCGAACAGCACGAGCGCGATGGCAGCCGCCGCCCATCCCGTCCAATTTGGCACCTGCCAGCGCCGGGCATGAGGCGGTTGGATTGCGACAGAACGCTCCTGAACGCGACTACTGTCGCGGGTCGCCGGAGTCGCAACTGCTGGTCGGATGACGTCAGGTGCCGTGCCCATCTCGGCGCGATACGCCGCCATGACCGTGCCCTTGAGCGCGGCCGGCGCGTCCTGAGGTGGCGCCTGTAGCGCGAGCGCCTGCGCAACCCCCCCGAGCGACGCGAACTCCGAGTGATCCTCGGCGCACCCTGCCAGGTGGAGGTCAATGGCGGCTTTCTCGTCGTGCGTCACGGCGTCCAGCGCATACAGGCCGGCCATCTCCAGGGCTTCCTCGTGAGTCATCGGCGCCGGTGTCATGTCGGCTCCTCGAGCACACGCCGCATGGCAACCAGGCCCAAACGCACGCGACTCTTCACCGTCCCGAGTGGAATCTGCGCGCGTGACGCGATCTCCGTTTGGGTCAGGCCGCTGAAATAGGCCAGCTCGATTGCCTGGCGCTGGGCGTCTGGCAGGGTGTCGAGCGCGACACGCAGTGCTGCCGCATCAGCCGCACGCGCAACCTCGGGCCAGACGTCGGGTGTCGTGAGCGCTGCGTCAGCCGTCTCGATCTCCGGCAGTGGCGACGTCGCGCGCCGGCGTCGAACGATGTCGATCGCGCGGTGATGGGCGATCGACAGCATCCAGGTCCGAACACTCGCGCGGCCTGCCGCGTAACGCGCCGAGTTGCGCCACACACCGACAAAGGCCTCTTGGACTGCGTCCTGGGCCAGAGCCGCGTCGTTCGTTATGCGCATCGCAAGTCCGTACATCACTGCCTGATAACGGTCGTATAGCTCGGACAGCGCAGCCTCATCGGACCCTCCGGCTAGCCGTTCGATGAGATCTTCATCCGTCCAAACGACTGCCATTGCGCTGTCAGCACCCACGCTGTTCGCGAAGCCGCCCACCCCTAATGCGCGCGAAATGGGCGCGCGGTTCATTGCGCTGCGTCTTTGGGACGCGGTGTGGGATGGGCACGGCGCAAAGTCTAGCCGCGTTGCGGCACCCAGCCCAACCAGCACTATCCAGCTGGCGCAATCAGGGGTGATGAGATCTAAGGGGCTTAGACATAGCGAAACGAGCCGAGAAAGCAGCGGGTCCGCCGCCGCTGCTAGGGAGTAGCCGATGCCGTCGCAGGTGACTCCGTAGGCGTCGGCTCGCAGTCGCGAGGATGCGGGACGGGGTTGGCCGTCGCGAGATCGACAGTTTCCTGGCTCGACAGCGTCGCCACCACCTGGAGCTTCTCGACCGTGCCGTAGACGCCCTCGCTCGTCTGCAGGATGAGCGTCTGCTCATCCAATGGGATCGTCTCGAGAACCGAGTAGTCGATCGCGTGACGCACGACCTGCGTCACGGTGTAGCCGAAGAGGCGGCCGTCGCTCACATAGACCTGGATCGTCTGGCCTATGAGCGAGGCACCATCATCAACCTCTGAGGCGCGCAACAGCGGCAGGAACATCCCCTTCTGCGCGTGCGCGGAGATATATGTGAGCCCCGGCTCGTACGGCTGGACAAAGCGCGTGACGTAGGCGGCGACGTCGCAGTAGGGATAACTGGGCGGCGGTTGGAGGTCGCCCGAAATGATGGGCAGATCAATGCCCAGATCCGCCACGACTACCCGACTCGCGAACGCCTTGAGCTTGAATGACGGTCCCGCGGGCAGCGGCGTGTGCTCAACCGGCGGAAGGTCCGGCGACGGGATCCCTGGTGTCTGGTCGGGGCTTGATGGCGAAGCACCGGGAACGCCTGGCGACTGCGCAAGCGAACTCGCGGAAGGCGCGCTCGCGGGAACGGTCGGCGCCTGTTGGGTGGAACTGCCGCAAGCGGCGACGACGAAGGCTACAAGCACAAGTGCACTCGAAATGCGGGTCGTGCTGCTGCGTGGGATGTAGCTCAAGGAAGGCCTCGTGTAAGGGTCATGTCTGCTCGTTAAGAAGTTACGCATGTGGACTCGATTCGGATCAGCCGCATCTCGACGCCATTCGAGGCGTCGCAATGCGCTGCCGAGACAAGCCTCCACGGATTACGCGCGAAAGTGATCCGTTCGGTCGTTGCTGGCGCAGAACCCAAGGTAAACCGCAACACGGTTACGTCGACGGTGCGGCGTTCTGCGTCGCACTGAATGAAAGGAGCGACCGTCAACGGCAATCACCCAAGTCAGTTCATTTATGCACTAAGGAGTGGGATGATCTCCATACGAAAGATCACAGTTATGGTCGCAGGAGCGGCCGTCGCGATCACGTCCGTCGCGGGAGGTGCGATGGCATCGAGCCACCGAGAGGCGCCGCTCATTGCCAAGGACCCGACCGCCGATGTTACGGACCTGTACGCCTTTGTCAGCCCCGACAAGCCGGACTCGGTCACGTTGATCGCCAATTACCTTCCGTTTCAGGAGCCAGGTGGCGGACCGAACTTCTACAACTTTGATGACACGGTCCGTTACTTCATCAAGATCGACAACACCGGCGACGGGCAGCCGGACCTGACCTACAACTTCCAGTTCAAGACCAACGTCGCGAACGGGGATAGCTTCCTGTACAGCGGCTACGGTCCGATCGAGGACACGAGCAATCCACAGGGTGCCCCGTACGCGCCCGCGAACGTTACGCAGACCTATTCAGTCAGTCTGAACGGAAATGCCCTGGCCTCGGACCTTACCGTCCCGCCGGACAACGTTGGCCCGCGCACCACACCCGACTACAACTCGTACGCCGCGGACGGAATTCACGACATTGGCCAGGGCCGGACAGCCTTCGCTGGTCAGCGAGACGATCCGTTCTTTGCGGACGTGTCCTCGATCTTCGATCTGGGCGGCCTGCGACCATTCAACCAGTTGCACCTGATCCCACTGCCGACTGCGGCAGGTCAGGACACCCTGAGCTCGTTCAACGTCAATTCGATCGCCCTCCAGGTTCCGATCACGGACCTGACCAAGGACGGTCAGCCGGTCAGTGCACCGGATGCAGGTAACGCTGTTATCGGCATCTGGGCAGGCGCCGAGCGGCAGGCGACGACCGTGCTGAGCGGTGATGCACCTGCAATCAGCGGCGAATACGTCCAGGTCTCGCGCTTGGGCAACCCGCTGATCAACGAGGCAATCATTCCGCTTGGTCAGAAGGACCAGTGGAATCGCTCGAATCCGGCCAACGATGCTGACTACAAGGCCAGCTACGAGACTCCGGAGCTCGCAGCGATCATCAACACGGTCTACCCGTCGCTGCCGGATACGGCAACGACCAACCGGGACGACCTTGTGCTGATCCTGGGCCAGGGTGTACCTGGCTTAAACGCCACGAACAGCGGCAAGACGTTGTACGACATGTTGCGGCTGAACATGGGTATCCCGCCGACTGCTAACCCGAGCCGCCTCGGCGTGCTCGACGGTGACCTCGCGGGCTTCCCCAACGGTCGCCGCGTGTGGGATGACGTCGTCGATATCGAGCTCCGCGCCGTCGCTGACGGCTACGGCTCATTCCTAGAGGACAACTTTGGTCTTCCCAACCTCTCCCCCAACAACATGGTGGGCGATGGCTGTGATGCAAACGACAAGAAGTTCCTCACCACCTTCCCGTATGTAGCCAATCCTTGGGCTGGCTATCAGGACGGTGTCCACCACAACTCGCCGTGCGAACCGCTCGACGAGACCAGCACTGCCCAGTAGGGAATATCCCTCAAGGGTGATGCCGGCTCCGGGTTCCGTTCGCGGAATCCGGAGCCACACCACTCAATCGGGAAAGGCAGCATGAACGTCCGCCCCAGAACCAATCGGATACTTCGCCCGAACACGGTGATCGCCGCATGCGTGGCCTTCGCTGCCCTGATCGCCTTGCCGGTCACTGTCCTTGCTCACCCGCTGGGCAACTTCACGATCAATCACTACAACGGCCTGGACGTCGGCCCAGGCTGGGTGACACTCGATCACGTCATCGATATGGCCGAGCTGCCGACAGTCGAAGCGCAGACGGCCATGGACACGAACCGCGACGGTACGGCCACCGACGATGAAGCCGCAGCCTACGCAAAGAAATCGTGCCTCGACGTTACGAGCGACCTCGTGCTGAAGGTTGGCGGCGCTCCCGCAGTCCTCGCAGCCGTCGCCGTACACATCTCCTTCGCCCCGGGCCAGGCTGGGCTCGAGACGACGCGCCTGGTGTGCGAATTCACCGCCACGACCGCAAGCCTTGAAACGCCAGGCTCGATCGACTTCGAAGACAATTCATTCGCACTCCGCCAGGGATGGCGCGAGATTGTTATCGTGGCCAATGGCGTGTCCCTCGCAGGCGTCGATCAGTACGCCTCGGGCACGTCAGATCGGCTTCGCTCGTATCCCGTCGGAGCGGGTGGCGCAATTCGTGCCCAGAGCACAGCTCAGTTCCAACTGGCTACGGTGGACGCCCAAGCGACCGACCAACCGGGGCAGGCGGTCGAAGGAGTTCCTTTCGACAGCGGATCCTCTGACATCGTGGCCCACCAGCAGACGCCAGGCGTGACTCTCAACGGTGTAACCGATCTGCCGGCCGAGCTGACCAATCTGATACAGGCCGGCGATCTATCGATCGGTGCGCTTGGCGTGGCCATCGTATTGGCTCTGTTCGTTGGCGCGCTTCACGCGGCAACCCCGGGCCACGGAAAGACGCTCATGGCGGCCTACCTCGTTGGCTCGCGCGGAAACGTGCGCCACGCGCTCGGCCTGGGCCTGACCGTGACGTTCTCGCACACGATCGGCGTCCTTGTGCTCGGGCTGGTCATCCTCGCTGCCAACTCTGCATTGCCCTCGGACAAGCTGCTGCCTCTGCTCACCATCGTCTCGGGCGTAATGGTCAGCGCGCTGGGCATCTATACGCTGGTTGATCGAGTTCGCGCCTCTCGTCGGCGTGCAGAACTTGAGCACGAGCACCCACATGAGCACGGTCACGACACGAGCCACGAGCATGAGCACGAAGCCGAAGCAACCCCGGCTGGCTGGCACTCGCATGCTGGAATTCAGCACACGCATCTGCCGTCGTCAGATCCGCTGCGCCGGAGAAGCCTCGTGATCCTGGGTCTGGTGGGTGGTCTCGTGCCATCTGCTTCCGCGATCCTGCTGCTGGTCGGCGCGATCGCGGCCGGTCGTCCCGCGCTCGGGATTGTTCTGACGATCGCCTTCGGTGTTGGTATGGCAACCGTGCTGGTCGGTGTTGGGGTGTTGCTGGTGCGCGCGCGTACCGTCGTCGAACGACTGCCGAGTGCGTCCGTGGGTCGCGTCCTGACCTATGCGCCGCTGATCACGGCGGTCGTCTTTGTGATCATCGGTATCAGCCTCTCGATCCAGGGCGGATCCCAGCTTCGATGAAACGCCTGCTGAAGTTCGCCTGGTTCCCCGTCGCGGTCGTATTGTCCGTGGCGGTTGTATTTCTCACGGTAGGCCCGGGGGCGAGCCAACCAAGCATCGCTCCACTTGCGGCGATGGCGCCCCCTGGCGCCAGTGAAGGATCCTTCGCGCCCGGTGCGAACGCCAGCCCCACAGAACGCGAGATCGCGTTGCGCTTCGAACAGGTGCGCGAGAAACCTGACCAAGTTAATGGCTACATCCTTCTCGCCGACGCGTACCTGCAGCACGTTCGCGAGACCGCAGACCCAGCGGACTATGTACGCGCGCAGGCAGCGCTGGATGAGGCTCGCAAGCGAGACCCCAACAACACGAATGCCCTGATTGCGGTGGGCGTCCTTGATCTCGCGCGGCACCAGTTCTCCGCCGCGCTTGATATCGGAGATCAGGCCGTGGCCCTGGCCCCCTCAACGTCGCAGGCATATGGCGTTCGTGTCGATGCACTGACTGAGCTCGGCCGCTATGAAGATGCGGTAGCTGCTGCGCAACAGATGGTTGACCTGCGCCCAGATCTCGCGTCGCTCAGCAGGGTTTCCTATCAGCGTGAGCTACATGGCGAGCTCGACCAGGCAATCGACGCCATGAGCCGCGCGTTCGACGCCTCGGCGGGCACGCCGCCGGAGAACCGGGAATACATCCGGGTGCTGATCGGAGACCTATATGCCCTGAAGGGCGACAGCGCGACAGCCAAACAGATCTACAGCCTCTCGTTGAGCGTGGTGCCAGGTTTCATTTGGGCCAATGCCGGTATGGGCCGCATCGCCGAGGCACAGGGCGACCTTGAGGGTGCGATTGGTTACTACACCGCGGCGACGGACGTATTGCCGCTGCCGCAGATGCTGATCGCAAAGGGCGACGCACAGGCCGCTGCTGGCCATATGGATGATGCCGCGGCGACATATGCGGTCGTGCGCGCGCAAGAGAAGCTATACGCCGCCAATGGC
>JBBQEC010000111.1:0-8094 GCA_038320305.1 Candidatus Limnocylindrales bacterium
TGCGTGACTGGCGCAGTCAGCCTGCGTGACTGGCGCAGTCAGCCTGCGTGACTGGCGCAGTCAGCCTGCGTGACTGGCGCAGTCAGCCTGCGTGACTGGCGCAGTCAGCCTGCGTGACTGGCGCAGTCAGCCTGCAACCGACTCCCGGACGAGCTTGAACCCGTCAAATGCAGGTGTGGGCTGCATGGTTCTGGCGATGAGAGTCGAGAAGGCTCCGAATCGCCTGATTCCCTGACAAATGCCGATCCATGCCTGCATTTGGCAGGACTACACCCAAACCGTGCAGACCGTTTCTGCATTTGACGGGAACCCGCCCACAGAGCACGAAACGACGCCGCCTCGACGAACGCGGCCGCCAAAAAGCCCGGCGGACTGCCTGAGCTGCCCGCCGGGCTCCCCCCCGGAAGACGAACTTCGCTGTCCCCCGGAACGCTTCCAAATTAGCTCGCACCGAGGAACAGGCAGACAAAAGTCGCCTGTCGGCGAGTTGCAGGTGGCTTTCAGCCAGTTCGCATGCGGCCGACCCGCTGAGCGGGTGAACGGTCCGTCGACACATCGAACCTGGCGTCCGCAAGGGACTGGGGCGGTTGTTCGGCCCGCCCAGCGGGTCAGAAGCACGAGGAAACGCGTCTGCGAGGTGTCGGCGCCAACGTCGGCGGGCGGTTGACCCGCTGAGCGAGGGCGGAAGCACGATCCGCTGAGCGGGCGGCGGGCGGTTGACCCGCTGAGCGGGGGCGGAGGACGATCCGCTGAGTGGGGGCGGGTCGCGGGGCCGGTCGACGAACGATCCGGCTTGGCCAGCCGCGGACGGCCGCGGCTCCACATTTGCCCGAACGACGCGGTCGGATATGCTCGCGGTGGTGGAGTCCGCCGCGTTTCCCGACGAGCCCGTCACCTCGCCGCCGCGTGCGTGGCGTCTTCGCGCCGTCGTCCGCCATCCCGAGCGGTCGGCCGCATTGCTCGCGATCCTGATCGGCTTTGCGTCCGTTTTCTCGGCCGTCATCGCATGGCGCGCCTCTCTCGCGAGCATCGATGCGAATCGGTATCAGAGCCTCGCCGTCCAGCAGCAGGCGCGCCAAGAGCAGATCGAGCGCGAGCTGGAAGGCGTCGTCGAGCAGGACCAGCGCTTCGTCACCGACTACCAGGAGCACGCTCTCGCTGCGCGCCAGCTCCAGGCGCAGGCCGATTCACTACGCGCCACGGACCCGGTTTCCGCTGACACGCTCGACGTCGAGGGTCAATCGGAGGCCGCGCTCGCACGCTCGCTGGAGCCGTTCTTCATGGGTGCCACAGGCGTCACCCTCGACGACACCGGCTCGGTTCAGTACGACAAGGCCTTCGTCCTGCTCAATCTTCAAGAGACCAATCCGGAGTTGCGCGAGCTCGGCACATCGAATGTGTCGGACCTCGCTGATCAGGCAGGCGCAAAGTCGATCGACCTCGTCGCGGTCGCTGCCCTCGTCATCGCCGCGCTTTTCTTCCTGACCGTGGCCCAGGTCAGTCGGACGCGTCTTCGCATCAAGGAGGCGTTCTTCGTTGTGGGCGGGTTGATGGTGGTAGTCGGTGCCGTCCTCTTCGTGCTCGTCGAGGTCGTGGCGTGAGCCAGGAGCCGCAAGGGATCCAATCGGCGACCGAGCCTGAGCGCCTCGCCGGCATCGTGGCCATCGTCATTGCCTTTGCCACGCTCATCGCCGCGCTCGCAGGCTTCCTACAGGCCGACGCCTCGAGCAAGGCCAGCGCCCAACGTGGCCAGGCCGAGCAGCTTTCGCTGCGTGCGCTGTCCAGCTCCCAGAGCGCGCAGCAGACCGCCCAGGTCAACCTGCAGGCGTTCCAGCAATATCTTGATCAACGCACTCAATCGGGCGACGCGCTGCTGGCCAGCCTGTACGCGACGAACGATCCAGACCGACACGCGTTGCAGCTCGAGTCGCAACGCTGGAACGCGGTGGCCCAGTCGACCCTGAAGCTGACGGACATCAATCCGACGGGCACGTTCGGGCCCGACAACGACCCGACTTTCCCGCGCCGCTACTTCGCCACCGCGACCCAGGAAAGCCTCCGACTCAACGCTTTGGGAAATGCGGCCGACGAGCAGGCATCGATCATCGATCAGCGAGCGGCGTCGTACACCGCAATTCTGGCCACGCTCGCAGTCAGCCTGTACCTGTTCGGCCTGACTCTGGCCGTCCGCGGCCGATCGCTGCGCTACGGCTTCCTCATCACCGGTAGCGTGCTTCTCGGCGTGGGCACGCTGTGGATGGCATCGACGATCCTGACGTCCGCCGGCGCCGCGCCCAGTGATGACGCCGCGACCGAGTACGCGACCGCCCGCGTGGCGGCGCTGACCGCTTTTGACCCGAACGGCTTCCACGACGCGGAGGCTCACTACACGAAGGCCATCCAGCTCCGGCCAACGTTCGCCCGTGCCTATGCCGACCGTGCCACGGTCATCGTCCAGGGCTCGAGCCCGCAGCGCAGCGGCTACGTCAGCATCGCCACGCCTGATGCGCTGCGCCGCGCGCGCGCCGACCTTCAGACGGCGCGCGACCTCGGCCTCCAGAACGCGCAGACATACGGAGACATGGGCTTCTATGCGTTCGCGCAGGGGATCCAGTCGAACGATCTGAATCTGCTCAACGAGAGCGTCCAGGACACGCAACAGGCCATCACCATTGACCCCGGCGAACCTGTCTATCGCTTCAATTTGGGCGTGGCCCTGGCGGCATCTGGCCGAGTCGACGAGGCCCGTAACGCGTACAACGACGGGGTACTCCGCACGCTGTTCATCGACGATGCTCTGACGGTGGCGCGCGGCGAGCCGGGCATTGAGGAAGCCATCCTCGGCGGCGCAATGACGGACCTGGAAACGGTTCGCAAGTACCGGCCGGATCTGGACACGCAGGTCCAGGAGCTGAAGGAGCAGATCGTGGGACGTGTCTCGGCAGCGGCCAAAGACCCGCCGGCACAGTCGCCCGCCACCTTCAGCGACCTGCAGCTCGATCTTTTCCCGGCGGAGGTTCAGTGGCAGGGCAACCTGGCCAACTACGACGCGACGCGGGACACGATCTCGGCCCAGTGGTACCACCAGGATCCGCAGGGCCTGGGCTGGGCGATCATCCCGGAGATCTCAACGGCCACGAAGCCTACCCAGGGTCCGGATGGCCGCTACTTCGTCCTCAGTCCATACCTCAGCCGCGTGTCGCCTCCACAATGCCTGCCGTCAGGTCAGTACAAGGTCGAGATCTACATCAAAGGCCGACGTGCGGCAGAGGGCACGGTCCAGTCAGACTTCCCCGACTTCCAGGCATTCCTGGCACGCGACTTGACCTCGGCTGTGTGTCGGCCGGCCGACTGGGTCCGACGGCCGGACGGCTTCCCTGGCTTGATCGACGGTTACACCAGCACCGACGGCCAGCGCGGCGTCTACCTGGCGCGCTATGGCATCCCCGCCTCGCTGCGCGCGCTCACCGACGTGAGCGCGCAGATGGAGAATCTGACGGTCACTTCCTTCGGCTCGTGGTTCCCTGTGCAGCCGACTTACGACCAGACGTCAGGCACGACCGCCGACTACTTTGAAGGCCTCAAGAGCACGGCGTGGCGTTGGTATGACTACGGCACGGGGCTCGTCAAAGCCGGCGCCGGCGTGACCGCCGACGGAGCTGTCGTGCTGGGCATGGTCTACGGCCCGTACGACTGGTTCAACACGACCGAGCCGACCCAAATCCTCAACTCGATGATCCACTCCGACTAGCACCGCCGCCCGCGCCGCACCCGTCCTGGCCGCCCGCCTGCCTGCCCGTCCGCCTGCTCCGTCCGCGTCGCGCCCGCCGCCCGCCCGCTCCGTCCGCGCCGCGCCGCGCCCGCCGCCCGCCCGTCCTGGGTGGGGCATTCAGTTCGATATAAGGGTGGTTGTTCGATTTCGGGCATGAGGGCCGACCATGGCGCAGATCGGCGAGTTCGGCCGGTCAATTCAGTGGGTGGCGGTCACGATCTGACGAAATCTGGCTGCCTTTGGGCCGTGGGAGGGCCATTTGCCCGCCTGAAGGAAGGAATGTGACTCTCAGGCTCGGAAACGAGAAGTGTCATTTATCTCGCTGGCCTGCGCCGGGAATCAGGAAGGCGGCCGGCTTGCGCCGGGAATCAGGAAGGCGGCCGGCTTGCGCCGGGAAAAAGGGAAGGCGGCCGGCTTGCGCCGGGAAAAAGGGACGGCGGCCGGCTTGCGCCGGCCGCCTTCCCTTGACGGGTTCCGATTCTCGACCTAGCGCGACAGGTTGACGTGCAGGAAGGCGAAGAACTTGGCATGCACAGTGCCGATGTGGGTCTCCTTGACGCCCCAAGGGTTGATCAGTGCGCTGATCACATGTCCGTTTCCGATATAGATGCCGGAGTGGGCGATGCGACCCTTCTCGGTCCAGATGACCAGGTCGCCCACGCGCGCATTGCTGCGGCTGGCCTTGCCGTGCTGCTTGAACCAGTGGTAGTAGCCGGCCGCGAGCCGACGTGCTCCACCGATCCGGCTGATAAGCCCGGCCTGCTTGTAGACGCGATAGATGAGTCCCGAGCAATCGAAGGTCCGAGGACCCTCTGTGCCGAGCCGGAAGCGTGCGCCGATGTGGCTCTTCGCGATGGCCACGATGCGGGCGGCCTCGCTGCGCTGGCTGGCGGAGTCTGAATGCGCCTGCGTCGCGGCTGGTGCCTCGACAGCAATGGCACTGAGTGCTAACAGTCCGGCGAGCAGAGCCAGTCGGAACGGTCGTGAAAAGAATCCCGACCCTACGCGGGTCGACCTGGGCGCGATGTGAGCGCCTTCTGTGGCATTTGCCAATTGACATCTCCTCGAAGGGCATACAGCGCTGGGGCGCTTTGGGCCATTCGCTGGCGGTCGTCCCTCTGTGAGGTCAGGGCGTAGGCGGTGAACTACGGGCAGTTGGGCGAACGCGCTGGGGCGCGACGCCTCACCATCAAACAGGCCAAGGGCACCTGGGGGTGTCCCTTCCTCGACCCTCTAAACCCTCGCCTCGAAGCGACCTTTTGTCTTCTTGGCCCCACCGAATATCTCTGGCGGAGCGTCGGCAGTCTTACACATGAACCCGCTTTTGCCAACCCCGAACGGTGGTTTGCAATTGCTTACTACCAAGTTTCTCAGGCCATTCACAGACCCACGCAAGCGAAGTTGCGTTGCACATGGGCTTGATCACCATGCTTGCCCCGGGGCGCGTGCAAGAATGCGGTTCGCCAATGGCCAAGCAGGTGATCACGCGAGAAACCGATGTCCGCGGGGGAGCGCGGGGATTGCCCGATCTCGAACGACGCCTGCTCGAGGCCATCGTCGAGTCGACGGTCGACGCGATCCTCGTCGTCTCGACCGACCGCGAAGTCGTCTACTACAACGACCATTTCCTGGCCATGTGGGAGATCTCGGCTGATGTTGTTGCGCGCCGCAGCAGCACCGAGCTGGTCGCTGCCGTGCGCGACAAGCTCGTCGACCCGGAGACCTTTGCCGCTCGAGCTGACTACCTCTACAACCATCCGCTGGCCGAGAGCCACGAGGAGCTGTTATTCCGGGATGGACGTGTGCTCGAACGCTTCACAGGGCCAGTCACCAATGATGGCGGCGACCCCCAAGGCCGAGTCTGGTTCTTCCGTGACGTCACCGCCGAGCGCCGCGCCCAGGCATCGAGCGACGTGCTGGCCCTGTCCGGAGAGCTTTTTGCGGCGCCACTCGACGCCGAGCGCACGCTTGGCGAGCTGGCCGATCTCGTGGTGCCCCGAATGGCTGACTGGGCAGCAGTCGACGTGGTCGACGAGCACCACATGTTCCGTCGCCTCGGCGTCGCACACGTACGACCTGAGGGAACCGACCTTCTACGCAAGCTGCACGAGCGCTACCCGCTGAGAGCGAACGAGGGCCACCTGCGCGGCCGAGTTCTGGCCACGCTCGAACCGATCGCGCTGTACGACGTCGACGACACGGAGCTGCGCGCGCTTGCACGCGACGAGACGCACTTCGCGATGTTGCGCGACCTTGGCCTGCGCTCGGCAATGTGGGTGCCACTGACCGTACGCGACCGCGTCGTGGGTGTGCTTTCCGTGGGCTATGGCGAGGGGGTGCGTCGGTACTCGGCGTCCGATCTGGGTGTGTTGCGCGAGCTTGCGCGCCGCGCCGCACTGGCCGTCGACAACGCGTTGCTGTATCGCGCGGTCGAACGCACGGAGATTCGGCAGGCGACCCTGGCCACGCTCGGCCAGGAAGCGCTCGCGGGTCTCGACTACGACAAGCTCGCGCAGATGTCGGCAGAGTCGCTGGCCCGCGTCATGGACGTGCCGTTCGTGGAAGTTCTGGCGCTCGAGCCCAACCGCCGCGAGCTGCTTTTGGTGGCCGGCGTAGGCTGGCAGGAAGGATTGCTCGGCCGTGCGACAGTCAAGGCAGGCCTGGACTCGCAGGGCGGCTACACCCTCGCGACTGTCGGGCCGGTCGTGGTCGACGACCTCTTGTCGGAGACTCGCTTTGAGCCGCCGCCACTGCTCGCCGACCACGGCGTCGTCAGCGGGCTGACCGTGGTCATAGGTACCCCGCCCAACCCTTACGGAGTGCTGGGGACGCACGTGGTTCACCGGCGCGTTTTTGCCGAGGATGATGTCAACTTCGTGCAGGCCGTGGCCAACGTTCTCGCCGCGGCACTTGAACGGCGCAACGACGACGAGCGGCTGAGTGCCCTCGCCGTCGCTGAGCAGGCCCGAGCGGCACAACTCAAGGGAGTCATCGAGAGCATCGGCGACGCTGTCGTCGTGTGCGACGCAGTTGGCTCGGTTCTGCTCTCGAACCCGGCCGCGGATGTGCTCCTCGCGGGACACTTGGGCGACGGACTGGCCGGCACCATGCGCGCGTTTCACTGGCCCACGGGCCACCTTGCCGGCGAGCTCTCGCCCGGCCAGGGGCTGGAGCTGCGCGTGGCCGATCAGACCGAGGAGATGTGGGTCGAGCTCTCCGCCTTCCCCATCCTGGGTGGCGACGACACGGCCGGAGCGGGCGGCACGATCCTCGTGATGCGCGACGTGACCGCTGCGCGCAACGCACGCGTTGTCCGTGACGCCTTCCTGGGCGTGCTGTCGCACGAGCTGCGCACGCCGGTAACGACGATCTACGGCAGCAGCGAGATCCTGTCGCGCAAGTCGGCCGCGGTCATGTCCGAAGAGCTCCGGCGCGAGATGTACGACGACATCAGATCGGAGGCGGATCGTCTCTATCGGCTGGTCGAGAACCTGCTCGTACTGTCGCGCGTCGAGCGCCAGGGACTGACCATCGACGCGGAACCGGTTCTGCTGCAGAGGCTCATCCCACGCGTCACCGAGTCAGAGGCGACCCGCTGGCCGACCGCCGCCTGGAAAACGGAGCTGCCCGCCGATCTGCCGCCCGTCGCCGCCGAGGACACGTACATCGAACAGGTCCTGCGCAATCTCCTGGGTAACGCGGCCAAATACGGCGGCGACGGCCCCGTGACCGTCAGCGCAGAGGACACCGGCCGGACGGTCACCGTCCGCGTCGCCGACGCCGGCCCGGGCTTCCCCGAGGACGAGGCCGGACAGCTGTTCGATCTCTTCTACCGCTCGCCGACGGCGGTCAAGCGTGCCAGTGGGGCTGGTATCGGGCTGTTCGTCAGTCGGCAGCTGGTCAATGCCATGGGTGGCCGGCTGACGGCTCGAAATCGGCCCGAAGGCGGCGCTGAGTTCGCCTTCTCGGTCCCCGTTTTCAGATCGACTTGACACTTCTTTCGGCGCCGGCAGCGACCAGTACGAAGTCAGTGGCGAATGCGACAAGCATTCCGACCAGTAGTGCCGCATAGGTCGTCGTCAGCGTTCGCGCAGTGCCGACAGGACGGCCAGTCGCCGCAGCGCGCGATCGGCGATTCCAACTGCTGCCAACAAACCCAGACATACAGCGCCGACCAAACCGGCGAGGGCTGCCATCGGCACAGCCGGGAACTGGGCCGGTGGATCGAAAAGTCCAGCCAGCACTTCAAGCAGAGCGCCGGCAACGAGCGCACCGACAGCCAGACCGACGACCACACCCGCGGATCCAACGACCAGAACTTC
>JBBQEC010000112.1:0-8048 GCA_038320305.1 Candidatus Limnocylindrales bacterium
GGGAATCGACGCCATGAGCCGCGCGTTCGACGCCTCGGCGGGCACGCCGCCGGAGAACCGGGAGTACATCCGCGTGCTCATCGGAGACCTATATGCCCTGAAAGGCGACAGAGCGACAGCCAAGCAGATCTACAGCATCTCCTTGAGCCTGGTACCAGGTTTTGTTTGGGCCAATGCCGGCATGGGCCGCCTCGCGGAGGCGCAGGGCGACCTAGAGGGTGCGATTGGTTACTACAGCGCGGCGACTGACGTCTTGCCTCTGCCGCAGATGCTGATCGCGAAGGGCGAGGCACAGGCCGCGGCTGGCCATATGGATGATGCCGTGGCGACATATGCGGTCGTGCGCGCGCAAGAGAAGCTATACGCCGCCAATGGCGTGAACATCGACCTGGAGCTGGCGCTCTTCGAAGCCAACCATGGCGACCCGGCCAAGGCCGTGGAGCTGGCGCAGAGTGCCTACGCGACGCAGCCCAACGTCAAGGCGGCGGACGCCATGAGCTGGGCCCTGTACAAAGCTGGCCGCATCACGGATGCCCAGCACTACAGCGATGAGGCGTTGCACCTCGGCACGCCGTATCCAATGTTCGACTACCACGCCGGCATGATCGCGATGGCGCAAGGCGATCGAGATCGCGCGACACAGCTGCTGACGGAGGCCGTCAACGGCATCGCGATATCGCCACTCGACCGCGTCGATGCCAACACCGCCCTGGCGTCGTTGTCCAACTGAGTGCGGCGCTGGGGCGTCATGGCGTGATCCGAAGGACGGATTTGAGCGCAATACCGAACGGACACAGATCGGCGTCGCCACACACGAAACCCGGTGGCAATCAACTGCCCGCCTTCGAGCTTCAGGCGACGCCGATCACCTTGTGCGGCTAGTAGCCGCCTCTCCGCAGCACACTCGCGAAGATCAATTCCTTGTGGATCGGTTCGGTCCCCTCGACGATCGCAGTGTGCCTCGCGTCACGGAACAGCTTTTCGAGGACACTCTGCCCGGTATACCCCACGCTCCCGAGCATGACCGAAGCTGCTTCAGTGACGCGCATGACCATATTGCCCGCATAAAGCTTGGCGATGCTGGCCTCTTTGGCGTGGTCCAGGCCGTTGTCGTATCGCTGCGCCGACGCCGCGACGAGCGCCCGGGCCGCCGCGATGTCCATCTCCATCTCTGAGATCCGGAACCGGTAGTCCTGCAACTTGATCAGCTTGTCGCCATACAGCCGGCGCTTCGACCCGTACGCAAGGACCTCATCCCGCGCCCGCCGAGCAATGCCGACCGCCATGGCGGCGATGCCCGTGCGGGACTGGCCCAAGTTCCCGATCATCATCGAAAGCCCGCGGCCCTCCTCTCCCAGGCGGTAATCCGCTGCCACGACGACCTCGTTCAGCTGGAGGGGCGACAGATCCATTGCCCTCAGGCCCAGCGTCTCCCACCGCTCCCGAACCTCGACGCCGGGAAGGTCCATAGGTACGAGGAACCAGCTCAGGCCGTCCGTTGAGCGAGCACCGGCCGGCCCCGTTCGCGCCACTACGATAACGAAGTCCGCATGACGGAGATTCGAGCTGTATTCCTTGCGGCCGTCCAGCGCGTAGCCATCGCCGACTCGGCGTGCATTCGCCTCGACGCCAAGGAGGTCGCTTCCCGCGCCCTGCTCCGAGGCGGCGAACGAGGTCACCACCGGCGCCGCCAGCAGCCGCGCCCGAAATATCGACTTGGATGGCTCGTCGAGGTAACGAAGGACCTGTTTGTTGAGGAAGACAGGAAGCATGATGAGACTCGCGATCGCCGGACAGGCGTAGGCGAGCTCCTCTGCGACAAGGCAGCCATCGACCAGATAGGGCGCGTCATCATTCCCGCTGGAAGGTATGAACCGAGTCGCGAACCCCTGCTCCCAAAAGGAGCGGTAAACGTGCAATGGGGAGGTTCGCTGTTCGTCGCACTCCATCGCGATCGGGGCGATCTCCTCGGCGGCGAAACGGACGATCGAGGAACGGAGGTCAGGCTCGACCGAAGTGTCGGGAACTGCGGAGAGAGCCCGTCCGGCCGGCCCTGGGGCGCGTCGGTGAGAACCGTTGTCGGAACGTGGGCCCTTCACAGCCCCCGTCCCGCGGTCGCATGAGACGTCCCTGTCAAGATGTACCTCCGTGGTGGTTGTCAGTCAATGCAATCACAGCCAGCCAACGTTGTTAGCCGCGCTGGGCGCGGGCGTTGTCCGGGTAGAGCCGAACTCTTCGGTACGGTTCGCGCCCGCGCGATTGAGACACTAGGTTGGCACGCTCGGCCATCTGATGCTGTAAACGGCGGATGTATGCGTTCTGTGGCGAGAGCTCGACCGGCTGTGACTGCGAATGAACCAGCCCGATGGCTTCCTCAACTTCGCGTAACGCAGCATCGCGCGGATCGATCTCGAGGGCAAACATCGACGTCAATGCCGATTCGACCTGTATCAAAGTGTTCGACTTGAGCACGAAGATGGGCAGGCCGCGTTCCTCTGCCTCGCGCAGTGCCGGAGCCTTCTGCTTGAAGTAGTTGCGCAGAGTGATGACTACGTCGGCCTCGTCCGGCTCGCGCACCAACGTCACCGGCAGATCCAACCCACGTACAGCCTGTTCAAGGCGCTTGTGGGAGACACCAAAGCCCAGGACGTTGAGGTTGGGCAGTGACGATTCACCGGGCGCCGGCAGTGGCGTGAGGCGGCGCTCGCCAGCGAGCTCCTCGTCGATCGCTGGATCATCCAATGCGCGCAGGCTCACGAGCTGAAGGTCAGGGCCTTCGTCCGCGTCCGCGTCCGCGTCCGCGTCCGCAAAGCGCAACTCGTTGAAGGCCCGTGCGGCCGAGTCGCGCCACTCCTTCTGACGTTGGAATTCGCGAACTTCTCGCGCTCTCGGTTCGGGTAAAGGCGTGCCGCGCTCGAGAGGTCCGCGATCAGCTACTTCGGCCGTCTGGAACGCTTCTTGCGGTCGTCGATCTTCCTCCCATGACTGCGCGGCGCCTGGCGCGCCAGCAGTCCGTGACGACCGGCCGTGGCGCCAGCCGCCGGTCGCGCCGGGACGATATCCGGGGCGGGAGGCACGCTCGGGTGTCGGCAGGCCGTATTCGTTGGAGAACGAGGTTGGTGACGTGCGCGCGCCCGGGCGCCAGCCGGGCTCTGAGCGCCAGCCGCCACCGCTACCAACGAGCCCGCCGAAACGCTCACCCGGCATCTGCGATTGTGGCCCTGGGCGCGGCCGCGCCTGAGACCGCTGGACCTGTCCAGCTTTGTCGCGATAGCGCTCCTCGCCGGCGATCGGATCGCCGCGCAGCATCGCGTCGACCGTGTCTGCCACGTCCGGATGGACTGTGACTCGATCGCGCGACTGGATCTCGACGACAACATCAAAGGTCGGTGGCGCCTTCCGCTCCAGCACGCTCTTCTGCGTCCGGCGTCGGCGGGCCTCCTCGTCGCCCAGCGTGACGCTCTGAATGCCGCCGATCAGGTCGCTCAGCGTTGGGTTGAGCATCAGGTTGTCGAGGTTGTTGCCATGCGCCGTACCGATGAGCTGGACGCCACGCTCGGCGATAGTGCGCGCGGCGCTCGCCTCGAGCTCCGTGCCGATCTCGTCGATGACGATGACCTCGGGCATGTGGTTCTCGACCGCTTCAATCATCACGGAGTGCTGCTGAGCGGGCGTGCGCACCTGCATGCGCCGTGCACGACCAATGCCGGAGTGCGGAATGTCGCCGTCACCGGCGATCTCGTTGCTCGTATCGACGACAACGACGCGCTTGTCGAGCTCGTCGCCAAGCACACGAGCCGCTTCGCGGAGCATCGTCGTCTTGCCGATTCCGGGCCGGCCCATGATCAACACGCTTTTCCCGGACTCGACGAGGTCTTTGATGATCTCGATCGTGCCGAAAACGGCACGCCCGATGCGCGCGGTCAGGCCGACAATCTTGCCGCTCCGGTTACGGATCGCGCTGATGCGGTGCAGCGTGCGCTCGATGCCGGCACGGTTGTCCTCGCCAAACGAGCCGATGTGGTCGATGACGTACTGGATGTCCTCATCGGTGACTTCGCGCTCGAGCAGCAGCTCCTCGCCGCCCGCGCCGAAGCGGGCCTCTGGCGGACGGCCCAGGTCCATGATGATCTCGATCACGTCGCGCTCTTCTGGAATCGCGCGAATACGGTCGGCGATCTCGGGCGGCAGTGCCACGAGGAGCGCCTCCAGGTCGCGAGGGAGGTCGTCGTCTCGGTTGGTTGTCATGGTTGTGTCATGTTGCCTTTGTTTGGCGAAATCGGTCAGCGCAGAGCGACTGGCACCAGCGCGGGCTTGGCCACGCGCTCGGCAACGTCCTTCATCAGCAACGACACACTGGCCATGGTGGCGAACCCGAACTCCTCAAATCTACGATCGAGCGGTGCCTCATAGGTCCGGATCGCGCTGACCACGCCGCGCTCCTCAACCGGCACCGCGCGTTGCAGGCGCGAGGTGAGATCCGACCAGCGTGACCGCGTCCGCTCAGCGATGGCCGACAGGCCGAAAACGATCAAATCGGACGGATCGTGGTCTGGTCTCGAGATGACGCGAATGTAGTGCGGTTGATCGGCTTTGGAGACCCCGATCTGACAAAAAGCCATTAGCTCTCCATCCGACTTTCCAGCCGTCGACTGCTGCACGAAGCCCTCCACATCGGCGAAGCGAAGGATGGGCGTCATTGCTGAACGCGGAACGCGCCAGTTGTTGCCCTGGCGCTCCCAATCGGGTTGGCGGTAGTCCTCGAGACGAGCCACCGGCGCCGGCGTGGCGCCTCGATAGAGCCTGTCGAGGGCGAGCGCGTCGAGAGGGACGGCCGGTCGAATGCCGGAGCCGCGGGCATCGTCGGTGGTCACCAGGGAGATCGGGGGCTGGTCGGGAGCGCGGTAGAGCAGCTCTTCTTCGCCGTAACGCATGAATCCCGCTTGCATGAAGAGCTCGACGTTATCGCCCTGGTCGGCACAGGCGACATGGAAGCGCATCGCGCCGCGCTTGCTGGCGTCTCTCAGAAGTCGCTGAATGAGTCGGTATCGAACGTCGCCCGACAGTCCCTCGTCGACCGCGTCGAGCTCGACGATCGTCCATTCGTCGCGCACGCTGTCGTGCTCCGCGCGGGCCAATCCACGGACCTGCCCCTCCTCCTCGTAGACGAAGAGCAGGTCCCCCGGCAGCAGCGCGCCGAGCGGCAGCCGGAAGAGCGTGAACACGCCAACCTGGCTGGATCCAACGGGCAAACCGAGCGTCTGCATCGGCCCGTCGCCGTCGTTGGCCATGTGCGACTGGCGTGACAGCTCGCCGAGCGCGGCCAGATCCGTCAGCCGCGCCGCGCGAACTCGCCCGGCCCGCTGAGCGGTCGGAGGCTGGGAACTCACTCGATGGCTCGTCTAACGGGATGAGGTCGACGGCCGCTGCCCTCACCGGGTTCGGCGAACTCTGCGGCCATCGTTGCGATCAGGCGGTGGAAGCGTGTCTCACCGGCGAGCTCGGGATGAAAGGCCGTGGCAATGACATTGCCGTGGCGGACGGCTACGACGCGACCGTCTTCAAGCTCGGCCAGAACGTCGACATCGCCAACGCGCTCAACAACTGGAGCGCGGATGAAGACAGCATGCACGGGTCGATCGCCGAGTACCGGCACAGAAAGCTCCGCTTCGAAGCTTTCCTGCTGGCGACCAAAGGCGTTGCGCTTGATGGCGATATCGAGCAGCGGGAAAACCGCGGCATCGCCATCTGTGATCTCTTTCGACAGCAGGATCATGCCCGCGCAGGTGCCGAAGATCGGCGCCCCCTGGCGGGCCAGGTCGAGGATCGGTTGGTGCAGCTCCCAACGATCGATGAGTTTGCGCATGGTCGTGCTCTCGCCGCCGGGGATGATCAGTCCGCTCACGCCCTCCAGGTCCTCCGGAAGCCGGACCTCGACAGCCTCAATTCCGAGCTGGCGCAACAGCGCGACGTGCTCCGCGAATGCGCCCTGAACGGCAAGCACGCCGATCGTGACGCGGCTGGGTTGGCCGTTGTTGTGCGGAAGCGTCATGTCCGGTCCGGGCGCCGGCAAGCCCGGCGGTCCCCTACCAGCCGCGTACCGCGAGCCGCTCGCTGTCAGGCATGGTCCTGGTTTCCAGACCTGCCATTGGCGCGCCGAGGCCCTTCGAGACCTCGGCGATGATCTGCGGGTTGTCGAAGTGCGTCGTGGCCTGGACAATCGCGCGCGCCGTGCGCGCCGGATCTTCGCTCTTGAAGATGCCCGAGCCGACGAAGACCCCCTCCGCGCCAAGCTGCATGGCGAGTGCCGCGTCCGCAGGTGTGGCAATGCCACCGGCCACGAAGTTGACCACGGGAAGCCTGCCGTTCGTGGCCACGTCCTTGACCAGCTCATACGGCGCCTGGAGATTCTTGGCGGCGACGAAGAGCTCGTCCTCGCGCATGCCCTGGAGCTCACGAATACCTGACCACAGCGCCCGGATGTGGCGCACGGCCTCGACGATGTTGCCCGTGCCTGCCTCGCCCTTCGTCCGGATCATGGCCGCGCCTTCGTTGATGCGCCGCAACGCCTCACCAAGATCGCGGCAACCACATACGAACGGCACCTTGAACGCGTGCTTGTCGATGTGATTGAGCTCGTCGGCGGGAGTCAGAACCTCCGACTCGTCGATGTAGTCGACACCGAGCGCTTCGAGCACCTGCGCCTCGACGAAATGGCCGATGCGTGCCTTGGCCATGACCGGGATGGTGACCGAATCCATGATCTGGGTGATCAGCAGCGGATCGCTCATGCGCGCCACGCCGCCCATGGCCCGGATGTCCGAGGGGACACGCTCGAGGGCCATCACGGCGACCGCGCCGGCATCCTCGGCGATCTTGGCATGCTCGGCCGTGACGACGTCCATGATCACGCCGCCCTTGAGCATCTGGGCCAGGCCCTTCTTGGTCGTCCAGGTCGACTTTTGTTCGGTCACGCTTGTTGTCGGGAACCTCTTGAGTTGGTGCGCGCACGCGCGGTCCGTCGCGCCGCTGAGCTGATTATCTCACCCGTTCGCGGCGGGACCTGCTCGCGGCCGTGTGGACCGGTGCGCGTCCGACCGTGAGGCGCGGCTGAATGATCTGGCATCTCATCGAGCACGAGCAGGAGCACGGCGCCGAGATCGCGATCCTGCGACAGAACGGATTGCCCGCGCTCGAGCTCTGACCGAGTCAGAAGCGCGACAGGCGCGCTGTTGTGCGCACCTATCATCGGGAGCGATGGCGGTGCTGACGACGAGAGTTGATCCACGCAGCGATGAGGCGCGCGCAAATGCGAAGCAGATGCGCGCGCTGGTTGCGGATCTACGCACCAAGACGGCCGCGGTCAGCGAGCGTGGCGCGGCCGGTGACGATCGATCGATCGCGCGGCACCGCGAGCGGGGCAAGCTGCCCGTTCGTGAGCGCATCGAACACCTGATCGATCCAGGGTCCGCGTTCCTGGAGCTCTCCCCGCTCGCGGCGATTGGCATGTACGACGACGACGCGCCCGGTGCGGGCATGGTCACCGGCATTGCCAGGGTCGAGGGCACGGACGTCGTAATCGTCGCCAACGACGCGACGGTGAAGGGTGGCACGTACTACCCGATGACCGTCAAAAAGCATCTCCGCGCACAGGAAGTTGCGCTCCAGAACCGACTGCCGTGCATATATCTGGTCGACTCAGGCGGCGCGTTTCTGCCACTCCAGGACGAGGTGTTTCCGGATCGAGAGCACTTCGGCCGCATCTTCTATAACCAGGCCCGGATGTCGGCCCAGGGCATCCCGCAGATCGCGCTGGTCATGGGCTCATCGACGGCCGGCGGCGCGTACGTTCCGGCGATGAGCGACGAGACCGTCATCGTCCGCGGCACGGGCACCATCTTCCTGGGCGGCCCGCCATTGGTCAAAGCCGCGACTGGCGAAGAGGTCAGCGCGGAGGACCTGGGTGGCGCGTCGGTCCACGCCAGGATCTCCGGCGTCGCCGACCACGAGGCGCTGGATGACGAGCATGCGCTGGCTCTCGGGCGTCA
>JBBQEC010000113.1:0-7954 GCA_038320305.1 Candidatus Limnocylindrales bacterium
AAGTCATCGCCAACGCCGCAACCCGTGGCCGCAGCCCCGGAGATCGCGGCCAAGGACGTTGCGTTCAGCGCCAAGACCCTGGTCGTGCCCGCGGGACGCCCGTTCGACCTGACGTTCAACAACAACGACGCAGGCGTCCCCCACAACGTCCAGATCGACGACAGTGCGGCCAAGGCCCAGGTCATCTTCGACGGCGACGTCGTCACGGGCGTGACCACGGTCGTTTACCACGTTCCGGCACTGCAGCCGGGGACCTACTACTTCGAGTGCAAGGTCCACCCGAACATGAACGGCACGGTCAATGCCGTGACTGAAGGACCGCAACCCGGTGGCGCGCCTGGAGGCGCCGGCGACTCGGGCGCAGGTGCCACAACGCCGGCAGCGGCGACGCAGGCGCCGTAACGAGAAAGCTCATCTTCGGCGTGGTGGTCGTCATCGTCGCGCTGACGGTCCTGACGGGGGCACTGGCATATGGCTCCGGACCGGTAGGCCAAACGTCTCCGTCTGCCAGCTTGATCGTCATTGGCAGCAACCCGCTCGTTGGCCGGACGGCGCCCGACTTCACGCTCCAGACGACCGCTGGCCAGACCGTGACGTTGTCAGAGCTGCGCGGCAAGCCGGTCATCCTCAACTTCTGGGCGAGTTGGTGCGTGCCCTGCCGCGAGGAGTTTCCGCTGCTCGTATCGGCGTATCAGAAGTATTCGGGCGACGGCCTCCAGATCGTTGGCGTGATCTTCAAGGATGGGCCCCAGGCGGCCGGTGACTTCGCGAAGTCATACGGAGCGACATGGCCGCTCCTGGTCGATCCAGGCAATGTCGTGGCCAACAAATACAACGGCACGATCGTGCCAGTGAGCTACTACATCGACCGTGACGGCGTGATCAGGACCGTCAGCTACGGTCCGCCGCCGTCGGGCTTCCTCGACGACCAGATCAAGCAGATCCTGTAGCGAGCTCGTTCCGGCGCATCCGCGGATACCGCGTGCACCGCTCAGCGGCTGATCCGTCCGCTGAACCTCGCCTGCCGACGCCGCTCAAGGCCTTGATCGGTCATTTGGCCCGCTGAACGGTCCAGATATCCGCTGAGACGGGTCGTGGCGTGGATTAGGCCATTTTCCGCACGGAATCGCTGATCCTGCCGGACCATAGAGCCGCTCAGCGGCGCAACCTCCGTCGGGCGATGCACACGGCCGACTAGGGCTGCGCGACGGTGATCGTGTGTGTCGAAGGCTGGTAGTGGATGTCGAGCGTCACCGGCCCGCCAAATGTGGTAGCCAATGACTGCGCCAGTGCCTGGGTATCACCGGGCTGGTCAGGGCCAACGAACGTCATGTGGACCGTGTCTCCGTCGACTGACCAGTCCGCAACAGCCAGGTCGCGTGTGCCGATCCATGCTCGGACGATTGGCGCGCCCTGATCGGCACGGATCGATGACTCGCCCGATCGAGACCGGTCAGCACAAGCGGCACGGAGATGATCGCGAGCGCAATAACGGCCACGATGATCCCGTTGCGCACCCGATGGCGCTCGCGCATGAGCTCGCGACTTGGCGTGGCACCGGCGAGCGTGAACACCACGCAGGCCGCAACGACGATCGCGGCGAAGTTGGTCCGAAGAGCAGCAGCGCGCCGGCCGCGTCGGCTTGACGACCGAGCTCCATGCATATGCCAACGGTCGCGAGGGGCGGCACGAGCGAGACCGCGATGGCCACGCCCGGCAGAGCGTCTGTGCCTGTGCGCCGGACGGAGACGTATGCGCCCGCCGCTCCGGCCGCGAGAGCAACGCCCAGATCGAGAATTCCTGGCGCAGTGCGCGCCTCCAGGGCGGGCGTCAGCACAAGCAGCTGCGGCATCAAGAGCGAGACCACGAACCCGATCGCAATGACGGCCAGGGCCCCAAGGATCACCTGGATGAAGGTGATCCCCATCCAGCGGTTGCGAGCGGTGATCAGGGCACCGGCGAAGGCGATGATGGCGCCACCAAGTGGAGCGACGACCATCGCTCCGATGATCGACGCGACCGAGTCCTGGTAGAGCCCAAACGATGCGATGACGGCCGCGAGACCGAGCAGGACGACGAACGTGCGCAGCGACCTCCTGAAAATGACGGGCGGCGGGAACAGGTCGTCGAGCTGGGCTGGACCTAACGACTGGCGGGCGTCCGCGAGGACACCGACTTGAGCTGACGCATTGCCGATATCAGGGCTCGACGGTTCCATGGCGGGCGGCCTCCGTGCGGATCGAAGCCGACACG
Organism: Candidatus Limnocylindrales bacterium; assembly: GCA_038320305.1. Lineage (GTDB taxonomy): Bacteria > Chloroflexota > Limnocylindria > Limnocylindrales > CSP1-4 > JALYGJ01. Next base: position 2,254 of record JBBQEC010000113.1, read on the forward strand.
ATAGCGACGTCCCGAGGCCTATGAATCACGAACTCGGACGCCGAGCCGGCCTCAGTATTTGCCGAGAGCCTGGCGAGCGAAAGCCAGCGGGCTGGTGGCGGTCAAATTGATCGCCGGCTCGACGTTCGAATAGGCCACTGGCGCAGCCTGCGCGGAGCATTCATCTGCATTGCCGGCAATTGTGTCACTGCGGCAAAGAAGAAACCCGCCCCTCGGAAAGGCGGGTTTCGCGGCGAAATCTTTGGTTGCGGGGGACGGATTCGAACCGCCGACCTTCGGGTTATGAGCCCGACGAGCTGCCGCTGCTCCACCCCGCGACTTAGAAGTCTAACCGCTTACGCAAATCCCGCACTCAAGCAGCTGAGGACGAGCGACCGTCGTCCAGGAATTCGACCTTGACCGCCTCGAAATCGTCGGCCAGCTCGAAGCCGAAGACCTGCGCATAGAACGAAAGCTCGGCCTCGAGTGCGCGGCGCATGTTGGCCGCCTGTCGGAAGCCGTGGCCCTCGCCCTCGAACGGCAGATAGGCGAACGGAATGCGCTGCCGGCGAAGGGCGTCGACGATCTGCTCGGCCTGGACGATCGGAACAACCATATCGTCGACTCCCTGGAGCACGATCAACGGCCGGCTCAAGCGATCGACGTGGTAGATGGGCGAGCGCTCGTGGTAAAGCTCGATTCCTTCGGGGTACGGGGCTACCAGGCGATCGAGGTAATGGGCCTCGAACTTGTGCGTGAAACGGGCCAAGCCCTCCAGATCGCCCACGCCGTAGTGCGAAGCACCTGCCGCGAACACGTCGTGAAACGTCAGCGCAGCAAGGGTCGTGTAGCCGCCGGCACTGCCGCCACGAATGGTCATGCGCTCCGGATCGATATCTCCGCGGTCGGCCAGGAAACGGGCCGCCGCGATGCAATCATCGACGTCATAGACGCCCCACATGCCATCGAGGCGGCGCATGTACGCACGGCCGTGGCCGCTGCTGCCGCGGTAGTTGACGTCGACGACCGCAAAGCCGCGGCTGGTGAAGCTGTTGATTTCGAGCTGCAGGGCAGTCGTGGCGCTCGACGTCGGACCGCCGTGACTCATGACAACGAGCGGAGGTCGCTCATTGGCCGGGCCGGCGAAATCGCGATTCGTCGGAGGGTAGTACAGCGCGAACGCAGTGTCACCGCCCGTGGTCGGGAAATCGATCTCCTCCGGTTTGGCGAGGTATGCGCGGTCGATCTCGAGCTCGAACTGTTTGCTGAGGACCTGTCGCTCACCGGTAGCAACGACGTACAGGACGATCGCGCGAGGCTCCGACCAGCTGCCACCGATGTACAGCAGGCGTCCATCCCGGGCCTGGAGTGATTCCACTCGCTCATCGGACAGCGCGAGCTGCCGTGGAGAGCCTTCAACGGGGATCGCCCACACGCCGCCTTCGCCGTCCTCGCCTCCGGAAGCGGCGTAGACCGTGCCGTCGCTATCGATGCTGTACCAGCTCATGCCGAAGACCCACTGTGGCCCGGCGAAATCGGCTTTCATTGGCGCCAGGGCGACCGCTTCGCCCGACTCCGTCCAGCGGTAGAGATTCCACCAGTCCGATCGATCCGAGACGAAGACAAGCGACTCGTCTGGCGACCACTCCGGTTGGACGATCGACTCATCGTTGCCACCCGCGACTACGCGCACATTGCTCGTCGCGCCCGAGGCACTGATATCGGCGACACACAGCTCGGTCGAGTCCCAGGGCATGTTCGGGTGGTCCCATTCGAGCCACGCCAAACGGTGGTTGCCAACGCGCGGCGACGAGTAAAAGTCGCGCCCGGTCGCCAGAACCTTGACGTCGCCGCTGGTCACGTCGACAGCGACGAGCTCGTTGCGCGGCTCAGAAATCCGACCGTGTTCGTTCGCCTCTCCGCTCGCGTCCAGACCCGTGTGGTCCTCGCGAACGCACACGATGCGCGCATTGGCGAGGTCGAAGGCAAGGTCGCCGTAGCGAAACGGTCCTGCGGCAGTCAGCGGCACCGGGCCGCCAGCAATCGGTTGGCGATAAATTCGGCCGTCGGGCAGGTTCGAGAAGTAGATCGCCTTGCGCGTGTGATCGGACGTGTACCAGCCGCCGCCGTACTCGTGGATCATCGTCCGCGCGTTGAACGGTGGCGGCGTCACGTCTTCGACGCCGTCCGTCGGGTTCCAGCGCACGATGACCTGGCGGCCCTTCTCTGCAGGTCGGAGCTCGGTCCAGTAGACATCGTCTCCAAACATGCGCGGCTCGCGCAGAGACACCTGCGACGCAACTGCCATCTCGATCGTTATGGGCGACGGCCACGATCCATATGGCAGTACGCGTCTTTCGGACATTCGGCCCTCCACATGGCTACCCGATCGGGTCCGGGGTCAGGTTACTGGTCCGCAGGTATCCTGCCGTCCCCATGGCGAGCGGAGCAGAACAGCCACCGACCCCAACCCCGGCCGGCCAGCGGCACAGCGGCGTGGTCCACGGCGGCCAATCGAAACGACCCGAGCCAGCGCCGCGCCGTGACTGGCTGCTGGGCGGCATCGTCGCCGGTGTGACAGTGATCACGCTGCTCGTCGTCTTCAACGTTTTCGGCGGGCGGCAACCTGGCATTGCGGACGGTCCGTCTCTGACGCCTTCGCCTATTTCGTCTTTGCCGGCCTATACCCAGGAGACACCGGCTCCCTCGATCGCTCCGGCGGCCTCGCCTTCGCCCGCACCGACGCTTTCGCCTACTCCCACTCCAAGTCCCACGCTGGCACCGACCCTTCCTCCAACGCCAACGCCGATACCGACCGCTTCACCGACGCCGATGCCAACTGCATCGCCAACAGCCACGCCCACCCTGGCGCCCACCACCTCCCCGGCGACCCTGCTACCGACCGCCTCTCCGACGCCGACGAAAAGGCCGTCGCCGTCTCCGTCGCCGGTGGTCGGCCTTGTGATCACCTCGCCGCTGGATGGCTCGACCGTGACCTCAAGCCCTGTTGTCATCGAGGGCCTGGCGCCGCCCAACTCACCGATCACGCACGACATCCCGCTCAATTTTGACGAGCACACCACGGCCGATGCTCAGGGGAACTGGTCATTCACCGAGCCCCTCAACAAGGGCGAGAACACGTTCAAGTTCCGCATCGACGACGACATGGACACCGAGATCACGCTCACGGTTGTCTACAGCCCGCTATAACTCACCCGGGAGATGGACAACAGGGAAGCGGGTTCCGTGCTCGTCGTTGGGTCGATCAACGTCGACCTCGTCCTGTCGACGACGATGCTGCCCGGGCGCGGCGAGACCGTGGTCGGCGGCACGTTCGCGCAGTTCCACGGCGGCAAGGGCGCCAATCAGGCCGTGGCGGCCGCACGCATGGGGGCAGCAGTCACGTTCGTTGCGGCCGTCGGTGGCGACTCGTACGGCCGCGACGCGATCGAGGACCTGCGCCGCGACGGCATCGATGTCTCGCGCGTCGCGGTCCTGGGCCGGGAAACGACCGGCATCGCATTGATCGTCGTGGACCCGCACGGACAGAACCAGATCGCCGTCGCGTCGGGTGCCAATGCCCAGATCACTGGCGCGTTCGTTGAGCGTGCGCTGGCCGCGGACGGGGTCGCGCCGCTGAGTGGTGGTGCGTACCTGGCCAATCTCGAGATCCGTGACGATGCGGTGGTGGCGGGTGCGCGGTTCGCGCGTGACCGGGGCATGACGCTGCTGGTCAACCCCGCGCCCGCTCGCGCTCTCAACAGCGAGCTGGTCGCGCTCCAGCCGATCCTGCTGCCCAACGAGGTCGAGGCAGAGGCACTTACCGGCGAACACGACCCAGCAGACGCGGCACGCCTCCTTTCGGGCCGTACCGGTGCTCCCGTCATCGTGACCTTGGGCGCACGCGGCGTGATCGTCGTGGGTCGCGAAGGCGTGCGACCCATCGCCCCGCCCTACACGGAAGCCGTTGACACTACCGGCGCGGGTGACGCGTTCGCCGGCGCGCTGGCCGCCGAAATTGCCCGTGGCCTGGATCTGTACGAGGCCGCGCGCGTCGCTGTCCGTGCTGCGTCGCTGTCGACCACCGCACCAGGCGCCCGAACCGCGATGCCGACACGTGCGATGCTCGGACTATGACTGACCCGAACGAGCCGCTGCCCGAACACGTCCAGCGCAACCGCCAACTGTGGGACGAGATAGCCAAGGACTACCTGGAGCCGGGCCGGCGCAATTGGTCGACGTCCGACATCAGCTGGGGCATCTGGGGCATCTCGGAGTCGGAGGTCCATCTCCTGCCCGAGGACGTCAGTGGCCTGGATGTCATCGAGCTTGGATGTGGCACTGGCTACGTGTCGGCGTGGTTGGCCATGCGCGGCGCAAGGCCCGTGGGCATCGACAACTCGCCCAAACAGCTCGAAGCGGCGCGCGCATTCCAGAACGAGTTCGGCATCGACTTCCCGCTCATGCTCGGCAATGCCGAGGCAGTGCCGCTTCCCGACGCGTCCTTTGATCTCGCCGTTTCCGAGTACGGAGCCGCACTGTGGGCCGATCCCTACAAGTGGATCCCGGAGGCGGCGCGGCTGTTGCGGCCGGGTGGCCGTCTCGCGTTCATGTCCAACTCGAACCTGGTCATGATGTGTGTGCCGGATCTCGAGGTGGGCGGCGCGGCCACGGATCGGCTGCTGCGACCGTACTTCGGCATGCACCGCATGGAATGGGCGGACAGCCCGGGCGTCGAGTTCCACCTGCCCCACGGCGACATGATCCGGTTGCTGCGCGCGAGTGGTTTCGAGATCGAGGAGCTCATCGAGTTCCGACCACCCGAGGGCGCCACGACCCGCTCCGACTGGGCGACGGTCGATTGGGCGCGCAAGTGGCCCTGCGAAGAGGGCTGGAGGGCGCGCAAGGGGTGAAGCGGGTCGTGATCGCCGGCGGCGGGTTTGCCGGCGTGAGCACTGCCCAGCTGCTCGCCAAGCTGCTCAAGAAGAACCGCCGCCTGGCGAAGGTCGAGGCAGATCGCGTCGTGCTAGACGACGCGACAGAGATAGCCACGGAGACCGTGGTCTCAACAGTCGGCAATGCCCCTCACCCGGTCGTTGCGGCACTCGGCGGCAGCCACGACAGCCGTGGCTGGATCCTGCCCGATGCCACTTTCCGAGTGCCCGGCGTGGAGCACGTCTGGGCGCTCGGCGATTGTGCCTCGATCGTCGATCCAAAGAACGGCAAGCTGATGCCGGCAACGGCCCAGCACGCAGTGCGTGAAGGACCGCACGCGGCGCTCAACGTCTTCGCCGAGCTCGAGGGCAGGCCCGTGACGCCGTTCTCCTATGCGCAGGTGGGGATGCTCGTGTCCCTTGGCCGATACCGCGGAGTCGGTGAGGTTCTGGGCATAAAGGTGTCCGGCCTGATCGCCTGGATCGCGTGGCGTGGCTACTACCTGCTGCGACTGCCCACCTGGGATCGGAAGATCCGAGTCGCCGTCGATTGGACGCTCGACTGGTTCCTTTGCCGAGACGTGGTCGAGATCAACGTTCGCCGCTCACCAACGACGCCCGACAACGCCGACGGAGGCGATCTCTACCTGGGCTGACCATTGTCAGTCAGGTGCCTTCGAGTCAGCAGGCTCGCCCTCGGGGTTCGCCATCTCAAACGCCTTAACGGTGGCGATGACGTCCTCGAAGATCGGAATCGGATTGGCCCCCGTCGTCAGTCCGTAGGTGTC
>JBBQEC010000114.1:0-7928 GCA_038320305.1 Candidatus Limnocylindrales bacterium
TCCGACGCTGGCGTTGGGCACCATCGCGCCTTTCACTCGGACCGCCGCGTTTCGCTGAGCTGGACGGTCCCGGCATCTGCGCTTGATTCTGGCAGGCAGAACATGTGTTCGTTAGGCGTTGCTGCCACCCCTCACGGTGCGCACGCTGCGTGTACGCTATTTGAACGGCGCGAGTCGGCGCCCGCCAGGGAGGAAGCATTGAACACAACGCGTAGGCCTTTGGCTACGCTTGCGCGCACCGCGTTGCATGGGCGACCCGCGCCGCCCGCTCCTCCGCGCGGGCCAATCAGTCGCGTGTGCTCCAGCCTGGGCATGCGACAACCTGCAGCCTCACCGACCGACAACAACGGCTTTCCACGAATCCCATTCGGTCTGCCCAACCTGCGCCGCAATGTTTGTCCGCACTTCTACATGACCGGCCCGCGCGGCCCGATCCCGATCACGGCGCCGCACCTGCTCAAGGCGCTCATGCGCCAGGACATCAACGTCGCACGGTGCCAGCTGCGCGGTGGCGTGCACATGGAGCAGAGCTACGTGTCGGACATCTGCCTGTCGTCGCGTTTCAACCAGTGCGTCTTCTACGAGGACGATCTCAACTTCTGAGCTGTTGCCTGAGCGGTTGATAGACACCGACAACGACGGTACGTACCGCGAGATCCTGACCCGGCTCGAGTCGCGTGGGCGCTTCGGCATGCGCCTTGGCCTCGCTCGGACGAACGCGTTGTTGCGCGCCCTGGGCAGCCCCCATCGCTCGCTGCGCGGCGTATTGATTGGTGGCACGAATGGCAAGGGCAGCACGCAGGCGCTCGTCGGCGCGGCGTTGCACAAAGCGGGCTACCGAGTTGGCCAGACGCCCAAACCCCACCTCGTCTCGTACCGCGAGCGAATTCAGGTCGACGGACAATCGATCTCGGTCGCTGACTTCAACACGTTGCTGACGGATGTCCTGGACGCGGACGACAAGCTCTTCGTCAGGCACGGACCATCGACCGAGTTCGAGGTCCTGACTTCCGCGGCGTTTCTCTACTTCGCGCGCGTGGCCGTGCAGGTGGGGGTCATGGAGGTCGGGATTGGCGGGCGACTTGACGCTACCAACGTGTGGCAGGGTGGCGTGTCCGCGATAACCAATGTCGGGCTCGATCACATGGAAGTGCTCGGGCCGACGATCGAGGCAATCGCGAGCGAGAAGGCACAGATCATCAAGCGCGGGGATTCATCGGCGGTGACGGGAGCGCTCGAGCCGGGCCTCAGCGTGATCCGCCGCCGCGCGACGCGCGTGCACGTGCCGCTCAACATCGTCATGCCGCTGGAGATCGATCGCGTCGAGCGCCAGGGAACGCGTGCGCGCACGCCGGGCGGCGAGGAGCTGACGATTGGCCTGCTCGGAGAGCATCAGGCCGCGAACGCGGCCGTTGCGTGGGGCATCCTCGACGCGCTATCCGACGCCGGCATTGCCACGGTCCGCGATGAGGAGCGCGCGGCCGCGTTCGCGACTGCCCGCTGGCCCGGACGCATGGAGCTGATCAGCCGCGCGGGCCAGCCGACCGTGCTTCTTGATGGCGCGCACAACCCGCACGGCGTCGCGGCGCTCGCGCAATCGCTCCACTCGTTGCTGCCCCAGATCTCAGGCGGTGCAGTGACCGTGCTGATCGGCGTCCTCGACAACCATTGGCAGCCGGGCATGCTCGATCCACTTGAGGCAGTGCTGCCGGCGGCAACGATCATCGCCACTGGCGTCCCCGAGGCGGGCAACGCGTTGCCGCCGGATCGGCTGGCACTTGAGTGGGGCCCAGGCGCCCGGGCGATCGCGAACCCGGAGATCGCGCTGCAGAGCGCCATGGCCAACGCGCGCAACGTTGGTGGACTGCTGCTCGTGTGCGGGTCGTTGTACCTTGTCGGCTATGTGCGCGGCCAAATCATCGGCTCTCTCGAGCCGGCGCAATAACACCTGACTGCCAGTGGATTCGACGCCGTCCGTAGCGTTGCCGGCTGACGCTGAGCGCGGGATCCCAGTCCGGCCGCCCGTGCCCATGCGCATCGGTGCGCGCACGTTTGCCTGGGGTGCGCGCACGTACGTGATGGGCATCATCAACTTCACGCCCGACTCGTTCAGTGGCGACGGCCTCCTTGCCGGCAGTGCCGGATCTGCGTCGACGAGCGTGGAGCGTGCCGTGGCACAAGCCGTGCAGATGGTCGTCGAGGGCGCCGATCTCATAGATGTTGGTGGTCAGTCGACACGGCCCGGTCACGCGGAGATTCCCGTCGAGGACGAGATTGCGCGCGTTGAGCCGGTCATCCGTGGGATCCGCGGTGTGCTGCCCGAGGTTCCGATCAGCGTCGACACGACGCGCGCCGAGGTCGCGGCCGCGGCGGTCGAAGCCGGCGCGGATCTGCTCAACGACATCTGGGGCGTTGAAGCCGAAGAGGGGCTGCTCCGTCTCGCCGCTGAGCGCCGTCTGCCGATCGTTTTGATGCACAACCGGCGCCAGCCGCGCTACGCGAACGTCGTCGCCGAGGTCCTGGCGGACCTGTCGCGCGCGCTCGATCGCGCCCTGGCCGCTGGCGTGCCGTGGGAGAGCACGATCGTCGATCCGGGCATCGGCTTCGGCAAGACGGCGGAGCAGAACCTGGCGGTCCTGCGTGACCTCGAGTTGCTGGCTGCTCTCGGCCGGCCGCTGCTGCTGGGCACGAGTCGTAAGTCGACGATCGGCAGGGTGCTCGATCTGCCCGCGGATCAGCGGATCGAGGGCACCGTCGCCACGACCGCCCTCGGCGTGGCCGCGGGCGCCGACATCGTTCGCGTCCACGACGTGCTGCCCAACGTGCGCGCGGCGCGTATGGCAGATGCCGTGGTGCGCGGCGGCTGGCGCGAGGAGGACACAAGATGAGCGACCAGATCTTCCTGAGGCAGATGGAGTTCGCCGGCCACCACGGCGTCTCGGATGAAGAGCGTGCCGATGAGCAGGTGATCGAGATGGATCTCGAGTACGAGCTCGACCTGCGCCCGGCGGGCACAGGCGATGACCTGAAGGACACGGTCAGCTACTCGGATGTCTTCGAGATCTGTCGAGCGCAGGTCGAGGACTACAGCTACCACGTGCTCGAGGCTCTCGGCGAGGCAGTGGCACGCGACGTGTTGGCCGCGGACGGGCGCATCAATCGAGTCGTGGTCACAGTGCGCAAGCCGGGCGTGCCGATCGATGGCGTGCTCGAGCACGCCGGTGTTCGATTGGAGCGTCCGCGCCCCTAGTCGATGTTGGCGGGCCGCGTTCCGAGGGTGATGGAGAGCGTCACCGTCTGGCCGTCACGCAGCACGTCGATGTTCAGGGTGTCGCCTGGCTCATAGAGGCTGAGGACATCATCCAGGCCCGCACCGGCGTCGATTCGATGGCCGTCAATCGAAGTGATGATGTCGCCCGCCTGCAACCCGGCTGTCTCGGCCGGACTGCCCGCGACGATCGGCGGATCGCCGCCGCTCGTATCAGGCGAGATCCACGCCCCGTAGTCGATCGGCAGCTTGTTATCCGCGGCGACGGTCTGGTCGACAGGTACGTAAACGATCCCAAACCACGGACGTGACAGAGGTTGGCCGGCGACCGCCTGGGCCATGATCGGCTTGGCGATGTTTATCGGGATCGCGAAGAAGATGCCCTGTGCACCCTGCGCGTAGGCCGTGCTGACGCCCACCACCTCGCCTGCCGCGTTCATGAATGGGCCACCCGAGTTTCCGGGGTTTATCGCCGCGTCGGTCTGGATCAGGTTGCGCAGTCGGCGTTGCGCGCCGGTGCCCGGGTCAGTCACCACCAGCGACCGACCAAGCGCAGATACGACGCCCGAGGTAACGCTGTTGGTGAAAGTCCCAAGCGGGCTGCCGATGACGATCGCGGTCTCACCGGGCTCGAGCCGGGACGAATCGCCGATAGGTGCTGCGGGCACATTTGTCGCGTCGATCTTGACGATCGCCAGGTCCGTCAGCGTGTCGACACCGTAGACCGTGCCGTCGACGGTGCGGCCGTCGTTGAGCTGGACGCTGACCTGCGTCGCTGTCGAAACGACGTGGCGATTGGTGAGCACGAAACCGCCCGCGTCATAGATGATCCCCGAGCCGATGCCTTCCTCCGGCTGCGGCGAGGCGTCGACGGCCTGGGCTGACCCGACCGTGATCGTCACCACAGATGGTGCCACGCGCTGTGCGGCGTCCGCGATCGACATTTCGCCAATTGGCGGCGGTGGCGCAGTTGGGGTCGAGTTGGACGATGCGGGCAAGTACAGCGACGGAGTCGGCAGGACCACGTTGGCCACAGGCCTGCCGATCTGATCGGTGGCCATGAGGGCACCTACCGTGATCAGCGAGCCGCAGATGGCCGCGACAAGGCCAACGATGAAGAGGGCCACGACGCTGGTCCCGCCTCGGCGCTGCGGTGGTGCCGGTTGAGCGTCACGAAGCGGTTCGAACCAGTGCGCAGGCGTCTGGGCTTCCCAGCCGGCCGGTGCCCACGACGTGTGCTGTTCAGCCGGGGGGGTGTACGACGAGGTCAGCTGGTCGTCGAAGCCCGCGCTGGGATCGTGCGTGGCGGGGGAATCCGTGCTCGCGCGGAACTCTTGACCTGTTGGTGAGTCGCCCGACTCATCAGGATTGCTGGCAGGCACGTCGAAATGGGGCTCCGTCACGGCTGACTCTGTTCAATGCGTAGCGTGACAGATGCCTGTTCAGGCACGGACAGGGGCCGGTGAAGAAACGACTATCTCGCGCGGCAGGTCTACGGCCACTTCGGTGCCCTTGCCTGGCGTACTGCTGATCGAGACGCGGCCGTTGTGCATCTCGACGATCGAGCGCACGATCGACAGACCCAGGCCCGATCCGGCGGCGCGCGATTCGTGCGCCTGCTCGCCGCGATAAAAACGTTCGAATACAAATGGCAGCTCGGCGGCCTGGATGCCGACGCCGGTGTCGACGACGCGCAGCTCAGCGCCGTCGTTGGTCGGCTCGAGCGTCACGTGGACCTCGCCGCCACGTGGCGTGAACTTGATCGCATTGCCCAACAGGTTGCCTAGCACCTGGCCCATGCGCTGCGGGTCATGCGGTTGGCGAACTGGCTCGTCGGGCAGCTTGCTGAGGATAGCGACCCCCTTCCGATCAGCCGCTGCGTGCGCCTGCTGAACCGCGCTCTTGACGACTGCGCGCAGGTCGTCCGGTCGGAGATCGAGAAGAACCAGGCCCGATTCGAGCTTGGAAAGCTCGAGCAGGTTGGCGGCGAGCCAATCGAGGCGCTCGATCTGCTGCCGTGATTGGTCGAGGAATTCGCGCTGCGTGGCGACGTCCTTCACCTGGCCCTCGCTGAGGAGCTCGTTGAAGGTGCGCAGAGCGGCAATTGGCGTCTTGAGCTCGTGCGACACGTCTGCGAGAAAGTCGCGGCTGCGGTCGCGGTCGCGGCCGATGTATTCGATCGAAGCCTGGACGCGCTCTGCCATTGAGTTGAATGCGGCCGTCAGCTCCCCCATTTCGCGCGAGCTGGACGGCGAGGAGACGCGCGTGTCGAGATGGCCTTCCGACAGCTCACGCGCGGCTCTGGTCAGGCGCCGGATCGGGTTCGAGACGCGGTCGGCGATCAGGATCGAAGCAATGATGGCCACCATGAGGGCGATGACGGCGGCGACGCCCATCACGTTGATGATCGTCTGGATCGTCTGGGCTCGGTACGTGTACGGGTCCGACAGCGTCACGATCAGTTGTCGCTGGGGTGCAGTTCCGGGGGATTGCGACCAGAAGTCGTCGGGAATAGTCAGCTGATAGGGCTTGGTGGAGGTCAGGTTCTCGCGTTGCTGGCCGGGCTGAGCCACCTCGTCGCCGACGGGCACATCGAGCTGATACGCAACGTCGGTCGGATTATCTGCGTCCGTCGCAATTTGCACGGTGATATTTGCCTGCGCGAGAAGCTGGGCCACCTTGAGCACCTGGCCGTTGTCGTGCGTTCCGAGTGCGTCCTGGACTCCCTGTGCGGCCGTCAGGGGGGCTCCCTCGAGGATTGGCCTGTGCGCGTCGTTCCCTGATCCCTGGTAGCGCAGCACCTCGAGTGCGACGAAAAAGCCAGCCTTCTGCGTGTTGCGGTTGAGGTCCTCCTGAGCCTGATCGAGGAAGTAGCCGTCGAGCAGGCGGGGCAGTGTGGCAAACACGAGGCCCAACGAGATCAGCGTCACGACCAGGAAGCCCAGGACAAGGCGCGCGCGGAGGCCAGTGAACACCTGCGGAATGAAACGCCGCATCAGGCTCCTGACCGGGCCGAAATGAGTGGCGCGAGCACAGGCTCAGCGCTCGGCGAACGCGTAGCCGGCGCCGCGGATCGTGAGGATGAACGCCGGATCTGACGGATCGTCCTCGAGCTTTTCGCGCAAATGGCTGACGTGCACGTTGATCGTCTTCTCGTCCTGGTCGAGTGCCTCGTAGTCGCGGACGAGTTCGAGCAGCTCACGTCGCGTGAAGACGCGGCCGGGCTTGGACGCGAGGTGGCGCAGGATCTCGAATTCCGTCGCCGTAAGGGAAAGGCGGCGGTCGCCACGCTGCACGCGTCGTCGCTCGAGGTCGATGAGCAAGTCGCGATGGCGAATGACTCGGCCACCCGCCGCATCCGCGAGATCGCCGTATGCCCGGCGTAGCAAAGCTTTGATACGACTCATCAGCTCGCGCAAACCGAACGGCTTGGCCAGGTAGTCGTCGGCGCCGAGCTCCAGACCGATGACCTTGTCCATCTCCTCGTCGCGCGCCGTCAGGAACAGGACCGGCGCCTTGCTGCCCGTTCCGCGCAGTCTGCGCAGCACCTCGAAGCCGTCAATGCCCGGAAGACGGACGTCGAGGATGACGAGATCAGGCGCGCTATGTGTCGCGATCTCGAGGCCCTCTTCGCCGTTACGCGCAACCGTTACCTCGTAGCCCTCCTGCTGAAGGGCGTACTGGATACCCCGCGCGACGGCGTATTCGTCTTCGACGATGAGAATTGATGCTGCCACGGGCGGATCGTACAACCGTGTTACGATCGCGCCTCCCATGGCACGACCTAAGCTTTCCGCTGAACCACGTTCCGTGCTCGGCAAGAAGGTATCCACCTTGCGCCGGGCGGGTCGACTGCCGGCTGTTGTCTACGGCGCGGGCGTCGAGTCGCAGTCAATTTCACTCGACATGCACGAGTTCGATCTGCTCCGCCGGCACTCCGGCCGCCACGCTGTGCTCGACTTGACAGTCGCTGGCGAGGCCAAGACTCAACCCGTGCTGTTGCATTCGATCCAGGACCACCCTGTCAATCGCCATCCCCTGCATGTCGACCTCCTGGTCGTCAATCTGCAGGAGGAGATGACGGTCGACGTTCCGGTCGTTGCCGTCGGCGAATCACCAGCGGTGGACAAGCTGGGCGGCGTACTGCTTCATCTACACGACACGGTCCTCGTCCGCGCCAAGCCAGACGATCTGCCCTCAACGATTGAGTTGGACATCACTGGCCTCGATTCGTTCGACGCCGTGCTGCATGCATCAGATCTGCACATCCCTGCCGGTGTGACGCTGGTCACTGACCCGTCTGAGCCCATCCTGCGCGTTCAGCAGCCCAGGGTCGAGGAGGAGCCGGTCGCCGCAGAGGTCGCCGAGGGCGCTCCGGAGGCTGGCGAGCCTGCTGCCGAGCAAGCATCGGGCGACGGAGACGAGAACAGCTCCGACTCCTAGCGGTCACCTTCGCCTACGGACTCCGTACGGATACCGAATGTCGCTTGCACGTACCCAGATCAGTAAAACGGCTGATACCGGCCGGAACCGCGTCGTACTATCGTGCGTCTCAGACGTTACTCGCCGGGATCCCTCTCCTCGGCGTTAACGGTCAGGAGACGACTCTCTCCTGCTTGACGGGGCCGGGCATGTCGCGCTGGGGCGCGCGCCCGGCCTC
>JBBQEC010000115.1:0-7809 GCA_038320305.1 Candidatus Limnocylindrales bacterium
TGCCGCGCAACGTGCCGCCGAAGTGCTGGCGCGCCAGCTCGGCAAAGGTCTCGTAAGTGCCCTGCAGGATGCCCTGCGTCCCGATGTAGATCCACGACCCGGCGGTCATCTGGCCGTACATCGTCAGCCCTTTCCGCTCGAGCTCGCGAAAGTCGTCCCAATTGGCCCATTTGCCAACCAGGTTGGAGTTTGCGATCAGGACCCGCGGCGCCCACTCATGCGTGCGAAAGACTCCGACCGGCTTGCCCGATTGGACGAGCAGCGTCTCGTCATCCTCGAGCCGGCGCAACTCTCGAACGATGGCGTCGAAGGCAGGCCACGAACGCGCGGCACGACCGGTGCCGCCGTATACGACCAGGTCGTCAGGTCTCTCCGCCACATCCGGATCGAGGTTGTTCATGAGCATGCGCAGCGCGGCTTCCTGCTGCCAGCCACGCGTGCTCAACTCCGGGCCGCGTGGCGCTCTGACCACGCGCGCTCCCGTTGTAATCGCCATCTACTGCTCCTCGGTCGTCACATCGACGACGGTAGCGCCCACCGCAACAACAAGGTCGGCCGGCGCGAGATGGATGTTCACGCCACGACGGCCTCCACCGATCGCGACCTTGTCCGGTTCCTCGATCGACGCGTCGGCGATGACCGGCCAGGCGTTGCTCGAACCGAACGGCGTGATTGTTCCCCGCTCGTAGCCGGTTACGGCCTTCGCTTCTTCGGCGTCCGGCAGTGACATCCGATTCACTCCAAGGTGCGCGCGGAGCTTTGGCCAGTCAAACCGCCGACCACCAGGCACGAGCACGAACAGATAGTCGTTCTCGCCACGACGGACCACGATCGTACGCAACAGCTGATGGAGCTCGATGCCCTGGAGCGAGGCACTCTCCTCGGCGCTACTGGCCGGCTGCGTCTCGACGACCTGATGGGGCACTGAGTGCTCGACCAACCAGATCGTCGCCGGCGTGTCGGCGGGCTCGGTCACAGGTCCCGACGCATGACCGGGAAACTTTCGTCCGCAACAGCAAGGGTGAAGCCGAGCGCTTGCCAGAACTCGGGTCGTGCAGCGCTTGTCTCAGCATCTGGGCGCGTCAGGTCCGGGTATGCCTCGACGGCCGCGAACCCGCGCGCGGCCAGGTCCTCGCACACCGCGCCAACAAGGTCACGGGCAAAGCCTTGGCCGCGCGCTTCGGCGGTCGAGGCAATGCATGTGATGACCGCCGGCAGCGGCGCTGCCGGCAGCTGTGGGTAGAGCTCGCGCAACCGTTGCGCACGCGGATAAGCCGACAACGGCCCGAACTGGCAGTAGCAAACAGCGACTTCGTTCACGAGCAGCGTCTTGGCGTACGTGCCGAACACTCCGCGACCTCTGTCAAGCAGCGCGAGCTTGTGCGGCACGCCCTCTCGGAGTGGCCGCTCGCGCTGCGTACGTGGCGCAAACGGATTGTCGAACGGGACCGTGAACATGTCGTCGTCCGCGAAGGCGTCCGGAATGGACGCACGAGCGGCCCCGGCGAACGGATTCGATCCGGGATCGTTCAGATCGCCGGGTGCGAAAGGGTTGTCGCGCAAACCCTCCATGCGCGCGGGCGCAGGGCCAGATCGTCTGGCCGCCAGCAATGACGGTCGGCTCTGCTTGGACCCGCGATCCGCATCTTCCCAGTAGTCACACGTGCGATGGTCGAAGCGCGGATCGGCGCAAGGCGGAATGAGGGCGAAGGTCGCGCTGTCTCCGATGTCAACAATCCGTCGATCAGTCACGTCGTTGCTCACTCGGCTCCGGTGATCTGCCAGTTGACATTGCCGGCATTGTCGGTCTGCGTGACCGTGATCACCAGGTTCGTTCCGTCAACTGCGACGGCAGTGCACACAAAAACATTGCCTTGTTGAATCGGCTGATCGCCCGGACAGGTCACGCTGACGGTAACCCCTGCCTCCTGCTGGAATTCGCCGACGATCTGCTGCTGAACCTTGGCGCCATCGAGGACTGTGGGTGCGGCACAGGCGACGAACACGGTTGTCGCGAGCCCAATGGTCGCAAGTTGTCGGACGAGGCCGATCGACAATGCCACTGTTTGAAAAACTCCAGGTCTCGGCCTACTTGGCTCCATCCAGCGCGCTAAGCAGAAGAACGGCAAATCGGCCGCTACGCACGAGCTGGAGCGCCGCCGCGATATCCGGCTGAGGATCGCGATCGGTCTGCAGATGATCCACGCTTTCGCGCAGCAGGCCATGTGCCGCGCTGACGCCCGAGCCCGGACGCAGGCCGGACCTGGTTCTGAAGTCGAGCCCCTGCCCGGCGGCGAGCGCCTCCAAAGCGAGAACGTGTTCCACGTTGCCCACGATGTCCTGTGCCTGGCGCGCGGCGATGGGACCCATCGACACGTGATCCTCCTGATTGGCACTCGTCGGAATCGAATCGACCGACGCGGGATGCGCGAGAGACTTGTTCTCCGACACCAGCGCGGCGGACACGTACTGGTAGAGCATCATGCCGCTGTTCAGTCCCGCGTCCTCCACCAGGAATGGCGGCAAGCCGGAGGTCCGCGGGTCAGTCAACTGTGCGAGGCGACGCTCGCTGATCGAGCCGATCTCAGCCACGGCGATCTTGAGCAGATCCATAACCAAGGCAACCGGCTCGCCATGGAAGTTGCCTCCAGAAACGACCCTGCCGCCGCCTGTCGCGACCGCCGATGGATCTACGCCGGCACCGTCGGGGAATACGAGGGGGTTGTCCGTGGCGCTGTTGATCTCGATCTCGAGCACGCTGCGCACATATCCCAACGCGTCAGCAGCGGCGCCGTGGACCTGCGGCACGCATCGAATCGAGTAGGGATCCTGGACTTTGTGCGCCTCGCCATGATGGGCGCGCATAAGCTCAGAGTCGGCGAGCATCGCACGCAACTGCGCGGCGACGCGCATCTGCCCAGGATGGGGCCTCGTCGCGTGATATGCCGCGGCGAACGCGACATCCGTACCCATCAACGATTCGACAGACATCGAAGCGATCACGGTAGCCGTGTCAACGGCCTGTTCCGCGCGGAGGAGGGCCAGCACGCCGACGGCCGTCATCTGCTGCGTACCGTTCAGCAGCGCGAGACCTTCTTTGGCCTCCAACGTGAGCGGCGCCAGTCCGCGCCTGCGGAGCGCCTCGGCACCGTCAACAACCTCGCCGTCAACTTCAGCCCGGCCGAGGCCGATCAGCGGCAGCGCCAGATGGGCCAGTGGCGCAAGGTCGCCCGATGCGCCAACGGACCCCTGTTGCGGCACGACAGGATGAACTCCGTCGGCCAGGAATTCGAGAAGTCGGTCGACAAGCTTTGGCCGGCAGCCGCTGTGGCCCTGGGCCAACGCGTTGGCACGCAGCAGGAGCATCGCGCGCACGACATCAGTTGAATGCGCTGCCCCGACACCGACGGCATGGCTCATGAGCAGGTTTCTTTGCAGCGTCCTCGTGTCGGAGGGCGCGATCCGGCGCATGGCGAGATCGCCGAAGCCGGTGGTCACGCCGTAGACGATCTGATCGGAGTCGACCAATTCTTCGATCACGGCGCGACTCGCGTTCATCCTCTGGCGCGCCTGATCGGAGAGGATCACGCCTGATGCACCGTCCGCAACCGACCGGACCTCCTCGAAAGTTAGGTCGCGCGAGCCTAGTTCGATCAATGTCGAATCAGCTCCAGGTATCGCCGACCAGGCCACGGTTGTGGGCCATGTCGTTGACGAGCGTCAGCAATGGACCGCTGTCAGCGTCGTGCCAGCGCAGCACCGTGAGATTGGCCCAATCCTGCAGGAAGCGGCGGCGGTAGTCGGCCATAGGCACTCCGGTCACGGCCGCCAACAGCACCCGGTTGATCGATGAGTGGCCCACGAGTAGCACGGTTCGATCGCCGTTACCGCCCCACCAGTCAAGCAGGTATGCGATCAGAGCGCTGGCCCTCATTCCAGCCTGGTTGCCGTTTTCGCCGCCGCCCGGCCGATAGATCGCCGGGTTGGCGTCGTAAAGCGCGTACTCGTCGTGGAGCCTGTCGGAGACATCGTCCGTGGTCATCCCTTCCCAAGCGCCGTAGTCGAACTCGATCATGCGCTCGTCGGTCTCGAGCTCGACCTTGCGCTCACCGATGATCAGACGCGCCGTCTCCTGTGCTCGCTCGAGCGGGCTGCTGATGACGCGATCGATAGGCACCGACGTCAGGCGCGCGCCGAGTGCCTTCGCAGCCGTCCGCCCCTCTTCTGAGAGCGAAGCAGGGATGCGCCGGCCGAGGTAGCGATCGGGCACCGACAGGTCTGTGTGGCCGTGCCTGGTTAGAAGGATCGTCAGCACCTGTCCACGATACCGGTATGCTGGCAGGACAAACACATATAACGCCTCTGTTTCGGGGTTGGGTGTAAGTCCCGACCGGTGGTCGAGATGATCTGCGAGCGACTAGTAGGCCATCTCAGCCCACGACCCGACACCGCGCAAGCGGTGGCGGTGGATCCCCATGAAGGGAGCCGACGGTCACAGTCCGGATGGGAGAAGGAGAGGCGAGCGACAGCGCTTCATGTGCTGCGCTCATGCCGTTTCCGCCTTCCCCGAATCTCCCCGTTGGCCGCGGCGCGCAACGGAGGACTGTGCTCTGGCCGCCATTACGGTCGAAGGCATCTCGAAGAGCTTCGTCGTCGACAAGCGCTCACTTCTCGTGCTCGACGATGTTTCGTTCGACCTGCCCGCGCATGGAATCAGCGCGGTCCTCGGACCCAATGGATCAGGCAAGAGCACTCTGCTCCGCCTCCTTGCCGGCTTGCTCGAGCCTGACAGCGGGCAGATTCAGATTGACGGACGCGCGGTGGGGGACGCCGACCAGCGCGTTGGGCTGGTCTTTCAGGAGCCGCGGCTGCTGCCCTGGCGCACAACACTCGACAACGTCGCGTTTCCGCTTGAGCTTGCGGGCGTCGCCAGGACCGTCCGCATTGAGCGGGCGCGCGCGCTTCTGGAGCTCGTCGGCGTAAGCGCATTCGCCCAGGCATATCCGCATCAGCTATCGGGCGGGATGCGCCAACGCGTCGCGATCGCCCGAGCACTTGTTCGTGACCCGCAGATCCTGCTTCTGGATGAGCCGTTCAGCGCTCTTGACGCACTGACCCGCGAGCGATTCAACACAGAGCTGCTCGACCTTTGGCAGCGGACCGGCACGGCCATCGTTCTCGTCACGCACAGCATTCCGGAGGCGATCTATGTTGCCGACGAGGTCGTAGTCATGTCGAGCTCGCCCGGTCGCGTGCTTGCGCGCGTGGCAGTGCCGCTAGAGCGTCCGCGGACCCCCGCGATGCTCGAGAGCGAGCCGATGACGCGCACGGCAGCGACTCTTCGTGCACTTCTGTCGGGATCACCGGCAGAGCTCGCCGAGCAGGAAGCAGCCGGCGCGCCCATCCATGACGTTCTCGAGCGCGCCGGCGCGCCGGCCTACTTTGATCCATTCAGCGGCGCGCCGTGACGGCCGCGCAATCTCCCACGACCACGACCGTGTCTCCACGTCGGCAGTGGCCGCTGACAGTGCTCTCGGTCGTGGGCGCGGCAGTCGTGTTCGTGCTGGTCTGGAAAGCCATCGTCGTTGTCAGTGGCTACCCCGTCTTCATCCTGCCCTCGCCGGAGATCGTGGCCCAGCGTTTCGTGTCGGCGTGGGCCGATGGAACGATGGCCCCCCACGCCCTGGCGACGCTCTCAGAGATCGTCATCGGCTTTTTGGTGGGGGCGACGTCAGCGGTCGTCATCGGCTACCTGCTGGCTCGCTCGGTCGTGGCCGAACGCCTTTTGTCGCCTTATCTGGTCGCCGCCCAGGCGACACCCATCCTCGTCCTGGCACCGCTGCTCGTCCTGTGGCTGGGCACCGGTCTGCTACCCAAGGTCGTGATCTGCGCGCTGATCGTCTTCTTTCCGGTCGCAGTCGCCACGATGGTTGGCATTCGGTCGGTCGACAAACGACTGCTCGAGCTCGGCCGATCACTGCGCGCAACTCGGTGGCAGGTCTTCCGCTACCTCGAGCTGCCTGCAGCCATGCCCCAGATCCTTGGCGGTATGCGCGTCGGCGTGACGCTGGCGGTCATCGGCGCGATCGTGGGCGAGTGGGCCGGCGCCAACAAAGGCCTGGGCGTGCTCATCAACCTCGCTCGCGGCAGCCTGTTCGACTTTCCGCTCATGTTCGCCACGCTTCTCACAATCGCGCTGATCGCGGTCGTTCTATATCTGCTCGTCGTTCTCGCCGAGCGAATTCTGGTCGGAAACTGGAGGTAGTTGCTTGTCGCGCAGTCTCAAGTCCGTTCTGGTTGTGGGCCTGCTCATGGTCGGGTGTTCTCTCGGCACTTCGCCGGCGGCGACGCCGCTCACGAAGCTGACAGTGGGACTCGGATACATCCCGAGCGTCCAGTTCGCTCAGTTCTATCGGGCGCAGCAGCAGGGCTATTACCGTGATCAGGGGCTCGATGTGACATTTCAAAACGACATCGACCCAAACCTGATCACGCTCGTTGGCCAGGGCGCCGTTGATGTCGGGCTTGCTGATGGCACGAGTGTCATTCCGGCCGTCGGCCAGGGCATCCCGATCAAGTACGCGGCGACGATCTATGCCAAATTCCCGAACGTTGTCATTGCGCCGGCGAGCGGACCGATCAAGACCGCGGCCGACCTCAAGGGTCACTCCCTGGGAATCCCGGGTCGCTATGGATCGAGCTGGATCGCACTCCAAGCTCTGCTCGGGTCGGCTGCTTTGACGACGGACGACATCACGATCAAGGAGTATCCCGACTACGGACAGGCCACGGCGCTTCAGCAGGGCCAGGTTGACTCGGCCACGGGCTTTGCGAACAACGAGCCCGTCCAGCTCGCGCGCAACGGAGTTGCCACCACCCAACTGACGATTGACCAGATCGTGCCTTTGCCCGGTCCTGGCCTGATCGTGGGCACGAAGACCATGATCGATAAGCATGATGCCATCCAACGGTTCATCGACGCCACGACGAAGGCGATGGTGGAGATCGAGGCTGATCCGCAGTTGGGAGTCGATGACGCGATTGCTTCGGTGCCCGAGCTGGCCAGCGACCGCGACGGCCAGCTGGCCATTCTCAACGCGACCGCCGCACTGTGGAGCACGAGCACAAGTGGTCAGCAGGGCATCGGGTCAATCGATGCCGACGCCTGGCAGAAGTCGCTAACGTTCATGCGCACGCTTCCCGACCAGAACATACCCAGCACGCTTACCGTGGATGACCTGATTACGCAGGAGTTCAGTCAATGACCGACGAGCACACCGAGACGCCTGAGACCGTGGAGACGGCCGCGCCGACGCCCGCAGCCGCAGGCGACGCTCCATCGGTGGAGGTGGCTCATCACGACGACGCCACGCACATGGACGAGCACACGACGATCCGCGACGACGATCACGGGCACACGGAAGTGGCGCTCGGTCCGATCGACTACGGCAAGTGGGCATTCGCGATCGCGGGCGGCGCGGCCGCCCTGGTCATGCTCGCGTTCTTCGTCTTCACCCTGGGCGGCATCCCCGCCTAGAACGGCCGTCCCGACCATTGCGCCGATCTCAACCCGCTCCTGCGCGCCCGCCGCGTTCTCAGACGGGTCGCCACCCGAGCTTCCGATTCACGCCCTGCCCGCTGCACTCGATGCGGTTCTTGCCCTAGATCGTAGCCGGCTTCAGAATCTCCGCCGGGCTCTGCATCCTTCGTCTACACCGGTGATGCCGCACCAAGTGCCAGTTTGATCGACCTTGCGCAGGATGCCGATCTGCTGTTGGCCGAATCCTCTTTTGCCCAGAATGTGCCGCC
>JBBQEC010000116.1:0-7719 GCA_038320305.1 Candidatus Limnocylindrales bacterium
CCGAATCGAGTCGAGTTGCGCGAGCCCGAACTCGTGCAGTGCCTCGGGTGTCTCGTCGAGCGTGGTCGAAGCCAGGATCAGCGTCTGGTAGACCTCGGCGCCATCGGGCAGCGCCCACAGGCCGTCGCCCTTACGAGCGAAGGGCGCATAACCCTCGACTGCGGCAAGGTGGTCGTTGAGAGCCGGCATCACCCATTCGGCGATGGCCTGCGAGATGCGCTCTCGGGTCGCGTCATCAAGCTCTGGGTGACTGACCAGAAAGGGCGACTCATCGATCGGCGTGTTGACTGCTCGTCGGGTCTGCTCGATGACGCGGGCCACGACCGGCTCTGCCGCAGTGCGCCCGGCAGCGACGCCTTCGAGCAGGTTCGCCCGATGCTGGGCGAGATACTCGGGATACTCCTCGAGCCGGCGGATCAGGCGGTCGACTCGCTCGGGCGTGTCCAATCGCTGGAAGCGGGCCAGGTCGCCCATCAAGTTCTGCGGGCCGGCCAGTTGATCCATCGCCTCGAAGTGGTACAGGCGCAGGTCGAGCTGGCGCAGCCAGATTCGGCCAACGACCTCGAGCATGTCAAGGGTGATCGTGTCTTCCTGGTCGAGGTCGTCACGCTCGATCTGCCTGGCGTCCGCGAGGAAATCCTTGAGTGCGACGGTCTCTTCCGCGCGGCCCTCGGCCGACGGATCCGGCAGGCGGTCGTCGTAGCGATCGTCGCCAAGCACCGTGGCGTAGATCGGTTGACGCGACAGGACCCATTGCCAGAAGCGATCGGCAAGATCGCGGACGGAACTCCCTACTGCCAGGTCGGTCACGCACAAGCCTCCGTTCGATTGATGGGTGCGGGTTGGAGAGTCAGCCGAAAAAAGCCAGCTGCTCCGCTTCGCGTTCGATCTCGGGATCAAGCCCGAGCAGTGGAGCGAGGTCGTCGAGGTTCGCGTCCTCGCGGGCGACGAGCCGGCGCAAATGATCCGACTTGAGGATATGCCAGTTCTGTTCTTCCAGCGCCCGTGCGAGGAGCGGCGAGCGGCCAAGCTTGAAGCGGACCAGCTCGGCGCGTTCGGGTGGGATCACCAGGAAGCGGACGATCGAGTCGTCGGCCGGTATGCGCGGGCCACGGCGCAGCAGCGCGTCGGTCAGCATCGCCGTCCATTCGACCTCGAACAGGAGCGTCGCCTTGCCGCGCAGATACCAGACGCAATCGAGTGATTCGAACGTCTGCGCGTCACCCGGCGCGATGAGGCGCAGGTACGCGCGCTGTTCGTCGTCACTCAGCAGATCGCCGACGGTCGCGCCGCGATATGCGCGCCGACTCTCGCGCGCTGATACGTGCGCGCGCAGACCCAGCCGATGACCGTACTCAACGAGCATGCCGCAGATCTCGCCGTGCTCGGCGTGCCGCGTCGTCAGCTCGTCCTGCGGCCGCAGCTGGATCGATGTGAAGGCCGGGTCGCGATATGACTCGAGCACAGCCCGGACCAACTCTGCGTCGGGCGTGTCGTGGCCGCGGAACATGCCCGCGACGCGTTCGAAGTACGTCTCCTCGTCGATGCCCCGGCTGGTGGACAGCAGGCCGTAAGCGGCCCATTCCAGACGATCGGAAAGCGGTGGTCTAGCGGCCGCCAGATCCTTATCGGCACGCAACCACCAGCGGCCGCGGTCGATCGCGATCAGCCGCGGGTGGTCGGGCCGGCGCAGCTCGCCCATGACGATTTCCATCAGCAACCGGACGTGGTCCGTTGCCGACGCGCTGCCCAGTGCCCAAGCGGGTGCGTCGGTCGGGTCGACCTGGTCGACATCGGGCTCGTCGGGCTCAGAGACAGAGTCGGCTTCCTCGCCCGCCGTCTCGGTGGCCTGCCCTGGCTCATCGTCGGCCGGCGGTTGGTCGTCCAGCGCGGACTCCTCGGCGACGTCCGCCTCGCGCGCCGTGGCGTTGGCCGCCTCAGTCTCGCCAAATGTCTGCGTAGCGACGAGATGGCGGAGGTGGCCAAGACGATCGAGACCGACGAGCACCTCGCCAAGGAGTCGTTCGCCACTGACGGGCTCACCGCGCGCCTGCAGAACGCTGACCGCGACCTGGGTCACGGCCTGCTCGACATCGTCGAGCGCGAATGGCGCATCGGGATCCGCAATAGGCAGGTCGGCCAGCTCGGCATGTTCGCCGGTAGCCGTGTCGGCCGGCCCGACGTTGAACTCGAGAACTCCTCCGATCTGGTTGCCCGATTCCGCGAGCAGGGCACTCGTCAGGCGCAGGCCGGCTCCGACGCCGCCGAGGACGCCCGCGACAAGCCCGGATGCTCCGCCGCGATCGAGGAGCACGACCGCCTTGGCATCGCGCGCCAGCACCGGCCGTACGGCCAGCAGCGAGCGGCGTAATGCGGTCGCCTCGCGGCCACGGTCGTTGGGCGGCGTGGCGCCGAAGACCAACTCAAGCGGCAGCTCGGCGGCGGCTTCACGGCCGAGCACGAGCGACGTCGCAAGATAGGCAAAGGAGACGTTTTCGACGGACCAGCGGATAGGCGGCTGAGTGAGCACGAGTCGGACGCGCGAGCGCGGATCGAGCCGCCCGGGCAAGACCGGCCGGCGCGACCAGAACATTGGCTCGTTGCCGTTCAGATAGGCAGGACCGGTGCGCAGCACGACATTGGCGGTACCGTCGATGAGCGTCTCGATGTCGTCGCCCGGCCGCGGCTGAAACGACGCGGCGCCGTCCTCGACACGGGTAATGAACGTGCGCACCTCGCGGCAACCCTCTTCGAAGGCAAGCCACGGGTTTCGCTCACGCCACTGCTTCGAGACAGGCTGCTGGACGTGTCCGTGGCGGATGCGCAGCGCCGCAATCCGACCGGGGTAGCCGTTGAGCCGGCTCGCTGCGAGCAATGCGTGGACAAGGCCCAGCTTGAGCCCGGCGCCAACGGCCGGCGCCTTGAGCTGCGTGTCGAGCTGAGCGACGATCTCGTCGAGCGCAATGAGCGTCCGCGCCGTGTACAGGTCGAAGAGCTCGTCCGGTAACCCCCCGGATCCCAGGATCGGAAAACGGGCCTTGAGGCTCCGGCGAGCGGCGCTGGCGTCCGCCTTGCGCGCGAGGGCGATGTCGTCGTCGTCGACCGGCGCCACGCGCGGCTCGCTGCTACGCGCCTGCTCGCGACAGAACGAACAGCGGAAGACCTTGCGCGAGGGAGCGTCTGCGCCGACGTCCCAGATGTATTCGTGCACGACGACGGGCCGGCCGCACGTGGGGCAGCGCGTCGTGAAGCTCTGCTCGATGTGCTTCTTGAGCTCCACGGCACCGTGCGGGATCGTCGCCACGGCCGATAGCCCAGCATCGAAGTGCCGCAGATCCGGCGGCCGTAGCACGACCTCCGCGAGCAGCCGGGTCAGCCCGGTCGACTCGAGCGCATAGACACGCCGCAGCGCGGCAATCGAGTTGCGCGCGATCCAGCCGCCGCGCCCGTGGAGGTCGATGACCACGTCGCCGGGCGCGGTGCGTGCGGCCAGCTCCGCGGCCACGACGTTATCCGGTGGTGGAGGCGCGAAGCGCTCGAAGGCGGGCAGTTGCGGGCCCTGGTTAGGTCGGATTAGCGACGAGAGCGGGTCCGCCATGTGCCTTGGAGTCTACCGACGCGGCGGACCCGCGCGGCGTTCAGGAACGACGAGAGGATCTAGTTGTCGTCGTCGTCGCTATCGCCGTCGACCGACTCCTCTTCGACGAACGCCTCGTCGGAAGTCAGATCGTCGGGCACGACGCGGCCGATGTCCTCAATCTCGTCGTCATCCTCGTCAAGCTCGAGCTCATCTTCGAGGTCCATCTCTTCGCGGATGAGCGTGCCCTTGGTGTACGGCCGCAGGTCGCTGACCTTGGCCGCCGTCGGGAACGAGACCTTGCCGTAGTTGGACGGATCCTGGTACGTCTCGCGAATGATGATGCGTACGTCGCGCTCGCCGATGCTGGTCACGCCGGCGGTGTACTTGTTGCCATCTGCGATGAGCTTCAGCAGCCGAGCCGCGACGCGCGGCTCGACCCAGCCGATGTGCCAGCCGTTCGACTTCGCCTCGAGGCGCGGCCCGTCGGGCGCCAGCGCAACGGAGTCGCCCGGGTTCACCTGCGCCAGCTGCTTTGGATCGGCGAGATCGAGCAGGTGCGCAAAGCCGGTCTTGCCGGTCTCCTCGACGAAGATCGAGACGGGGGCCTTGTCGGTCTTCTTGGCCGGGATCGTCTTCTTGCCCGCCTCGGCCAGCAGCATGCGCAGGCGCGAGATGTTGCGCTCGGCAATGCGATTGGTCGGGTCGAGTGCCAGTGCAGCCTGGTAATGCTCGCGCGCCTGGGCCAGCTCGCCCATCTCCCAGTAGGCCTTGGCCATCCGGTTCTCAGCCTCGGAATCCGCGCCGAGATCGAGGATGCGCTTGTTGATCTCGAGAGCCTGCTCCCATTCGGCCTCCGTCGCGGCGGCGATGGCCTGCTCATTGAGCTGTCGCTTCAGGCGCGTGGCGTTGAGGGCTGGCTGCGGTTGACCGTCAGTGATCGAAAAACTCATATCGTGTGCTCGGTGTCCTTTGCCTGCGACTCCGGCGGGCGCGCGCTGGCGGACCGCGGTCCGGATGGAATTCGGGGATTCAGTGACTAATATACTCACCAAGGTCCCCTCGTGCGACCGGCGCATAGGTGTGTGCGCGAGCAGGACCGCCCAAATCGCGTGGAGGACGCTCTCCAAACGTGGACACCGGATGCAGTAGTCGCGGCGCGCAACGCGCCGTGAACTCAATAACGGTTCGTCTCGTCCGGCGGGAGGTGCTCGCTCCGTAGAGCGTCGAGTGCCTCTTACGGGACGACCACCCGACGAGGTATTTGGATGCTCTACTTGAGTCAGGTGATCGGTCGGCCCGTTCGCGACATGAACGGCGAACCGATCGGCAAGGTCGCGGATCTGATCGTCGCCGTCGGCGAGCGCTATCCACCCGTCACGGGCGTGGTCATCAGCACGGACGGCCGTCAAATTTTCCTGCCCTGGTCGTCCGTCGAATCTGTCGACATTGAAGGCGCGCGCCTCAAGACCTCGACGCTGGACATCAACAAGTTCCAGCAGCGGCCGAACGA
This sequence comes from Candidatus Limnocylindrales bacterium, assembly GCA_038320305.1. Lineage (GTDB taxonomy): Bacteria > Chloroflexota > Limnocylindria > Limnocylindrales > CSP1-4 > JALYGJ01. Next base: position 5,091 of record JBBQEC010000116.1, read on the forward strand.
GATCCTGCTCAGGGCGGACCTGATGGACAAGCAGATCGTCGACATCGACGGCCGGCGCGTCGTGCGCGTCAATGACGTCAGCCTTGACGTGGTGAGCGGATCTCTGCGCCTGGTGGCGGTCGACGTTGGCGCCGCGGGCATCCTTCGACGCCTGGGCGTAGAAGGCCCGTATCGGACGATCGCCCGCAACCTCAGACTGCGCGCGCCTGAACGTTTCATCGACTGGGAAGACGTCGATCCACTGGAGTCGTCGATCGCGCACGTACGCCTGCGCGTGCCTCACGCTGGATTGGTCAATCTTCATCCGTCGGATCTGGCCACGATCATCGATCAACTGACGCCGCGCGACCGCCTGGGCGTACTTGCCTCGCTCGACGACGAGCAGGTCGCCGACGCGATCGAGGAGATGGAGCCCGAGACGCAGGTTGAGGTTCTTGAGGACCTGGAGCCTGATCGCGCCGCGGACATCCTCGAGGAGATGAGCCCCGACGACGCGGCCGACCTGGTCGCGGATCTTTCCGATACGGCGCGCGAAGAGATTCTGGCGCTGATGGAGAAGGACGAGGCCGAGGAGGTCCAGGAGCTGCTCGCCTACCCCGAGCAGTCGGCCGGTGGAATCATGACGACCGAATACATCGCGCTGCCGGCCAATCTCACGGCGGGCGAGGCCATCGACCGGCTGCGCGAGCTCGAGCCCGACGCGGAGACCATCTACTACGTCTACGTGGTCGATCGAGAGGAGTCGCTCGTCGGAGTGCTCTCACTGCGCGATCTCATCGTCGCCAAGCCGGAGATGCGTATCTCCGACGTGATGATCAAGGAGCCGATCACGGTCGCGGTCCTCGACGACCAGGACCACGTGGCCGGCGTCATCGCGCGCTACAACCTGCTGGCCGTGCCGGTGGTCGATGACGCCGGCCACCTCGAGGGCATTGTCACGGTCGATGACGCGCTCGACGCCGTCGCGCCGGAGGCGAGCCGGCTGTGGCATCCGCGCAGGACGTCCAGGCCGACCAGGTGACGACGGCGTCGCAGACGGCCCCGTCGTCCGTGCCGCCGGTCGGGCGCCGACGGCTGAGTCGGCGCGCCCGCTTCGTGGCCACGATGGCCGTGCTCGGCCCGGGCATCGTCAGTGGCTTTGCCGACAATGACGCCGGCGGCATCACGACCTATTCCATCGCCGGCGCGCGCTTCGGCTACAACCTGTTGTGGGTCATCCTCGTCACCCAGCTGGCATTGCTCGTGACCCAGGAGATCGGCGCGCGCATGGGCCTCGCGACCGGACAGGGCCTGACCGGCCTCATCCGCGAGCGTTTCGGCCTGCGCTGGGCCGCCTTTGCGGGGTTGACGATGATCATCGCCAACCTGGGCTCGACCGTTTCGGAGTTCGCAGGCATTGGTGCGGCACTGTCGCTATTCGGCATCCCTGCGCCAATCTCAGCGATCGTCGCGGCAGTGGCCGTTATCACGCTTATCGGCGCGGGCAGCTTCAACCGCGTTCAGTACTTCTTCGTCGCCGTCGGCATCCTCGTCTCTGGGGCGTACATCGTGTCGGCCATTCTGGCCAAGCCGGACTGGGGCGTCGCGCTCCACAGCCTCGTCATTCCGCAGGGCACGTTCAACGGCGCGTACATGCTCGCGGTCGTCGGCGTCGTGGGCACGACGATCACACCGTGGGGGCAGGGCTTCATCCAGGCCTATGTCGTTGACAAGCGACTGCGCCCCGAGGACATGAGCGCAGAGCGGATCGACGTACTCATCGGCGTGTTCATCACCAACGTCATCGCCGCGTTCATCCTCGTCGCCTGCGCCGCGACGTTGTGGGCCAACGGCATCTTCAACATCAACAGCGCTGCGGACGCGGCGCAGGCACTCGAGCCGATCGCGGGCAACGTCGCGGCCGTGATCTTTGCCATTGGTCTGCTGGCCGCCTCCCTTCTGGGACTGGGCGTCGTGCCCCTTGCCAGTGCCTATACCGCGGCCGAAGTGTTCGGCTGGGAGCAGGGTGTCGACTGGCGCTGGCGCGAGGCACCGGCGTTCTACGGGCTGCTGGCCTTCTTCATCGGCTTTGCCGCGCTGTTCATGCTCATCCCCGGCCTGCCGCTGATCCAGGTCATGTTCAGCGCCCAGGTTCTCAACGGCCTCTTGTTGCCGGTCATCCTGGTCTTCGTGATGCTTCTCGTGGGCGACAAAAAGATCATGGGCAATCTGGTGAGCGGCCGGATCAACCTGATGCTCGGATGGGGCGTGACCCTGCTGCTGGTTGTGATGTCGATCGTTCTGGTCGCCACTTCGTTCACAAGCTGAGGACTCTACGGCGCTGTCGTCGTTGGTCATCTCGCGCATGCCTACTGCGCGTTTTCGGTCCGACGTCACTGGTGATCGGTGACCTGCGCGAGGAAGTCGTCGATCTCCAGGGTGTTGAGAACGTCCGAGCGTTGCAGCCAGGCACGACGGGCCTGGGATATGCCCCAATCGAGGTTGCCGAATTCGTGGACGTAGTGCGCATCCGAGTCGACCACAAAGCGGTTGCCGGCATCGACCGCGGATCGAGCTCGGCGGTCGTCGAGATCGAGACGCTCGTCTGAGCCGTTCAGCTCGAGCACAGTGCGGGTCTCGGCAGCTTCAC
>JBBQEC010000117.1:0-7718 GCA_038320305.1 Candidatus Limnocylindrales bacterium
ATCTTCCATTCTTACGGCCTAGACAGCACAGGTCGGCGTCGCTTCTACGAGTCGTTGGATCTCCGTTTGGCGCGCCATCCCCAGACGATCCTGGCGTACGAGATGAACTTCGAGCCGCTTCCCGTCGCCTACGGAGCTCCGCTCCGCTTGCGCGTCGAGACGGAGCTCGGGTTCAAGATGGTCAAGTGGCTGAATCGGATCGAGCTCGTCGACGACTATCGAACGATTGGCGAGGGTCAGGGCGGCTCACGCGAGGACAACATGTACTACGAGCAGTCAGCCGGGATTTGACCGACACGTCTCACCGAGCAGCGCCACTATCGGTGGTCATACTCAGACTTGCGGGCTGGCCACTCGACGCAGCATCGGGACGCCTTCGACCAGGATTCCGCGCTTGTCGATGCCATCCGGCGGTTCGTGCGGCCGAAGATAACTGCGCCGGTGCCAGCGTCCGTGCCGGCACGTCAACTGCCGCTGGACTGGGTCAGCGGCGTGGACGACTTCTTCAGCGTCGACTGACGCGCGCCAATCACCGCGGCGGCGGAGGAGACGAGGAACAGCAGCAGTGCCGTGACATTGAGCACGCCGCCAAGCTGCCACGCCAACACCGATCCGACCAGATCGCCGCCAACAATGCGCAGCAGCAGGCCCGCATGCAGCAGCGCGAGATGAGCGTAGAAACGCGGACGATAGGGCAGTGGCATCCGTAGCACGGCGGGCAGGATGATCGGTGCGTGGCCGAAGACCATCGAGATCGCGAAGCCCAGGAACAGGGCGTGCAGCATCAGGTCGTACTGCGCCCCACTGATGGTCGACCCGAAAGCGAACCAGCCCGCCCCTGCGACCGCCAACCAGGCATATCCCGCGAGCAGAGCAATGGCCACGAAGCGAGTGATGCCGCTCATGTGCACCGTCCTGCGCGCGATGTCGTGGCGCGCAAACCAGAGCGCCAGCGTGATGAGTCCGACGCCCGCAATGCGCGTGCCCACGTCCTGCGCCAACACGGTCACCATCACGCCACCGGCAAATATCGCGACGGCCGCCATGAAACCGCGCCGGGCCGCCTCGGATGGACACGCCACGCGTGATAGCTCGAGCCGTTCACCAGCAATGATCAGGACAAGAAAGGCGGCCAGCCAGGGAGTCACGGCACTGACCGGCCGACCCGCCACCAGCAGCAGTGCGGCCACCAGCCAGGCCAGCGCGCCGAGGGCCTGAACGCTCGAATGCAATGAACGCTCGATCCGGTCAAAGGCAACGTACATCGCGACGAGCAATGCGCCGCCAACGACCAGGAGGACGGCCCCAACTGCCGTGGGGAGCCCGGCGATGAGTGTCACGGCGCCCAATCCCGAAGCCAGTGGCGCAAGATATGCCCAGCGCTGCCCGAGCGCGACCGCCCGCTCGAGCGCTATGAGTGTCCCAAGAAATCCAAGCGTCATCAGCAGGCCGTGACTGGCTGCCAGGCGGACGGTGTCGGCCGGCAGCGACAGGCCGAGCAATACGAGGGCACCGGTCAGCCCGGCCAGCAGGGCGGCACCGGCTAATGCGAGCAACGCCACGCGCCCTACGGGCAGCGCGTGGAAGCTCATTGGGCCCAGCCGAGCTGGACCTTCGCCTCGTCACTCATCATGTCCGGCGCCCATGGCGGCTCGTAGGTCAGATCGATGTCCACGTCGAGCACGCCGTCCAGCTCGAACAGTGCGTATCGGATCATGTCGGAGAGGTACTCCCCAATCGGACAGGCCGGCGTCGTGGTCGTCATGCGGACGTGGACCACGCCATCGGCCATCATCGCGTCATAAACCAGGCCGAGATCGACGATGCCCACCCCCAGCTCGGGGTCGAGCACTGGCCTGAGCTGGTCGATGAGCTGGTGCGAGTCGAGTTGGGGCGGCAGCAGCCGTGACAGGCCGACCGTCTGGTCAGCCATGGGCCTCGACCGCCAGCCTGGCAAGGCATAGATCGGGCGTCACAAACGGTTCGAGCGCAACTGCCTCGAGCGACGCTCCAAGCCCATCGAGGACACCGCGCATCAGGCCCAGGTGTACTCCGCAGACGATGTCCTGCCGCTCACGTGCGAGGCGGCCGAAGGGACAATGGTGCAGCCGAATCGGATCGCCAGGTTGACCGGGCTGGTCGGGTTCGAAACCCACGCCATCGAGCAAATCGATCAATCGTCCGGTGGCCTGCGCAGCGTCGAGCGCGGCCGGCTGATCGGCAACAAGTCCACGCCCCCAGCGCTTGCCGGCGTCGATCGCCGCCGCTCGGGCGTCGGGCACATGGGCCAGCTGCTCGGTGAGTGCCCGCGCCAGGGCCTGATAGGCGTGCCCATCCGGCTCGTCCACCTCCACGGCCGGCGTGACCACATAGCTATGCCGAGGTCGGCCGCGGCCAGCGGTATGTTGCGTCGTGCTCGTGACCAGGCCCGCGGCGATGAGCTGGTCGAGCTGTTCGCGCACCGAGTTGGGGTGGCGGTCGAGCAGTGCCGCCAGATCGCTGACGCCCAATGGACGTTCCGACTGACGCAGTGCACCCAGTAAACGGGCACGGGTAAAGCCCCCCAGCAGGCGGTGGCGCTCGGTCGGCTGTGTCATCGTTTGCATTTTGCACGGAAATAGCCGTAAATAGCAAGTGACAACCCGCAGTGCCCGCCAAAGGAGTCTCCCGCACATGTCCGGCCAGTCCGATGTCGTCGCCGCATCCGCTATCAGGTCGCACCATCAGCAGCTGAGGGACGGGCTGCGCACGAGCGTGGCCGACATGGAGGACGAGATACGCCACGGCCGGCCGCATGATGCCGCGAGGGCCGCCCTGCTTGCCTACCTTGATGTTGAGCTGCTGCCTCACGCAGCGGCCGAGGAAGTAGCCCTCTACCCGGCTGGGGACAAAGGTTCGACCGAGCTGCTGGTACGTGCGATGCGTGACGAGCACACGAACTTGATCGCCCACGTCAACGCTTTGCGTGGCGTCACAGACCCGCTAACTGCGCTGACCGTGGCAAGCGCCATCCTGGCCCTGTTCGAGTCGCACCTGGCGAAGGAAAACGACCTGCTCATTCCCGCGCTAGTTGACGACCCGAGTGTCTCACTGACCACACTGCTCGGCGGCATGCACGAACTGGTTGGTGCCAGTTGACGGCCACAAGATCGGCTATTTGGCCCGCACAGAGACGGGCGGAAAGGGATGGAAACCATGACTGATGAGATGACCCTCGACGTGCGCAGCGAGCCTCCCGTGCGCCGTCACGCCGTGATATTCGAGACCTTCGAAGCACTCGCGCCAGGCACAGGCTTTGAGCTCGTCAACGACCACGACCCGAAGCCGCTCTACTACCAGCTGGCCGCCGAACAGCCCGGGACGTTCACCTGGGACTACCTCGAGAGCGGGCCGGTCGTGTGGCGCGTGAGAATCGGTCGCGTCGCGGCCGGGGCCGCAACCACGGGAGCTTGATGATGGAGGACACCGAAGACCTGAGACTTGATTACAGGCACGTACTGCCTGAGGCACTGCATGCGATGAGCGAGCTCGAACGCGTCGTCGACGAAAGCACGCTCGAGCCCGAATTGCGCGAGCTCGTCAAGATCCGCGCCTCGCAGATCAACGGTTGTGCATACTGCCTCGACATGCATACCAAGGACGCGGGCGCGATTGGCATGGACCCGCAGCGTCTGAACCTCACAGCCACGTGGCGCGAGGCACCCGTCTTCAGTGCCCGAGAGCGAGCGGCGCTGGCCTGGACGGAGGCGCTTACCTTGCTGCCCCAGTCCGGCGCACCAGCTGATGTCTACGAGCAGGTAGCTCACGTCTTCGACCCGGCCGAGCAGGTCGCGCTGTCCCTGGCAATCGTCGCCATCAACGGCTGGAACCGGCTCGCCGTTGGATTCCGACAACCAGCCGGCGTTTACGTCTCGCGTCGCCATCAACCGGCCGCAGTTGGCGCGTGACGAACGCGTAGATGCCGCGCGCTGAGAGCAGGCCGATTTGATGGCCGCGAAACCACTTTGAAGCCCGGCGTCGCCCCGGCCGGGATGACCACTCTCGACCCGCCTGGGCGACGCTCGCGACCGATCGCCCGTGGCTCGGATCGGTTGGTGGCGATGTGGGCGATCGCGATCGCGGTTGCATTCTTTGCTGCGGGGATCCTCGCCACATTCCTTCCGCCGGCCGCGCGACACGGCGACTGGCTGCCGCTCCACCTGGCTCTGGCCGGTGGGGCGACGGTCGCCATCGCCGGCGTAATGCCGTTCTTCGTGGCCGCTCTCGCAGCGGCACCACCGAGTGACGCCCGACTTCGCAGCGTGGCGGTCCTGGCCTGCGCGGGCGGAGCTATCGGTGTCACGACAGGATTCATAGCCGCCCTCCCGGTCGTGACTACCGGCGGCGGCCTGCTCTTCATAGTCGGAATCGTGCTGACAGGCGTGGTCACCGTCGCGCCACTAATCCATGCACTGGGACGAAACCGCGGGATCGTTGCGCAGGGCTACGGGCTGGCGCTCGTCCAGGTTGGCATCGGGGCGAGCCTGGCCACGCTCTTCGTCGCCGGCTGGTCGCCAATCGTGACCGCGTGGACAGATACGAAGCCCGCCCACGCGTGGCTCAACCTCATCGGCTTCGTCTCGCTCGTCATCGCCACGACACTGCTGCACCTCTTCCCGACCATCGTCGGCGCCCGGATCGTCGTCCGCTGGACCACGCGCTGGACGGTCTGGGGGCTCGCAGTCGGAACACCGCTGGTGGCCATCGGGCTGATCATGACTTCTGATGCCGTCGCCTGGCTCGGCGCCGCGCTCATCGCAACAGGTGCACTGTCGCTGGCCATCGACGCAGCATCCACGTGGCGCAGAAGAGGCCACTGGCGGACCGATCCAGCCTGGCACCGCTTTGCGACCTTCACGATGATCTCGGCAATCGCCTGGTTCGAGGTCGGCATCGTCATTGCCATCGGCCGCCTCGTGGCATTCGGGGCATTGCCGACGAGCTGGTCGCTGGATGCTGTCGTCGCGCCTTTCGTCGTGGGCTGGGCTGGTCTCGCGGTCCTCGCCGCCGCGACGCACCTCGTGCCCGCGATCGGGCCGGGCGACCCGGCGGCGCATGCCCGGCAGCGAGAGCTCCTGGGCCGTTTCTCGATGACTCGCGTGGTGGCGGCCAACGCGGGAACGGCAGGATTGGCGATCGGGTTACCACTCCATATCGATTGGCTGGCGGCTGGCGGGCTTCTGACCATCAGCGCTTTGCTCGCCATAACTGGGGCCTTGATCATCGCCGCGATCGCGGTTGGATTGCTGCCCGCAATAGGCCGCACTGCGGTTGGCGAAGCTGGCGGCAACAGCGGACCCGGCGGCGACAGCGGACGCTGATGCTCGCGCTAGTGCGACCCCACAAGGGCGAGCAACGTGGCCGCGCCCAGGATTGCCAGCACAAGCAGCGCCAGTAGCGCGGCAGGTCTCTGAACGCGACGCAGCTCGGCCCAGGTAGTGAGTAACCCGACCGCAGGTGTCGCGATCAGCACGACGACCGCGGCCGTGGCAATGGCGTCTGCCAGTGAGGGCTGGTCAAGCGCACGCAGGACAGATGCGGCAATGAGACCGACGAACGAGAGCAGTGTGCCCGCCGCCAGCACCAACCTGGTCCAGCGCACGGAGGGTCTGTCGACCATCACCCGTTCACCGCCCGCAGCAGCATCTGGATCGCGAAGAAGGTGGCGATCGCAACGAAGGCCAGCGTCAGCATTCCCTGCGGAATGCTGCGCTGAAACTTGACGCCAATCCGGCTACCGATGACCACGCCAACTACCACCGGGGCAGCGAGCGTGAGATCCACATCGCCGCGGACCAGGTGCAGAATCGCACTTGCTGCGGCCGTCGCTCCGATCATGTACGTGCTCGTCGTCGTAGCCACGCGGATCGGCACGCGCATGAGCATGTTGATCGTCGGCACGTTGACCGCGCCGCCGCCAATGCCGAGCAGCCCTGACACAGCGCCCGCGAAAAGAGAGATGAGCCAGCCCAGCCAGACGTGCCGGGCACGATACGGCACGGCTTCCCCTGTCGTTGGTTCGATGTATGTCGAATCGATCTCAAACGGCCCGGGGTCGCCAAGCACCTCGTCGACGGGCCGGCCGTGCGCGCGGAGCATCTGGATCGCCACGGCGACGAGCACCAGCCCGAAAAAGGCGCTCAGCGTGCGCGCGTCGAGGAAGCCGCTGATGTAGCCGCCGAAGATGCTGCCCAAGGCCGCCGCAACGAGCAGCGTGAGCCCGATCCTGCGATCGGCGAGTCCGGTCCTCAGATAGGTCGCCGATGCTGTCGTCGACACCGCGATCACGCCCAGAAGTGAGACGGCAACCGCGTCGTGAACCGGCACCCCGAGGGCGATGGTCAATAGCGGGACAACGATCAGCCCACCGCCAACGCCCACCAGCGCGCCGAACGCACCAGCGCCGACGGCCGCGATCAGCGCGAGCACCTGGAGCGTCAACACAGTCACTGATTATCGGCGCCGCTACGATCGTTTGGTGACGGAAGCGACGATCACCGGCCCGTTGGTCGGACTGCGTGTTCTCGAACTTTCGACCGTACTCGCCGGACCATATTGCTCGATGGTCCTCGCGGACCTGGGTGCCGACGTGATCAAGGTCGAGCCGCCAGAGGGTGATCCAACGCGCGGCTACGGTCCGCCCTGGGTAGGCCCGGCGCAGCCCGGTGGCGAACGCATCGCGGCATATTACCTGTCGGTCAATCGCAACAAGCGCAGCCTGCGCCTGGATCTGCACGCTGAGGCCGGCATCGACGTCCTGCGCCGTCTGATCGGTCAGTCCGAAGTCCTGATCGAGAATTTCCGGCCGGGCGGGCTTGATCGCCTCGGCCTCAACGACGCGTCACTGTCGGTGCTCAACGACCAGCTCGTCCACCTGTCGATCACTGGATACGGACCCGACGGACCCGATGCAGCCAAGCCAGGCTTTGATTTCGTCGCCCAGGCGGTCGGCGGGCTGATGTCCGTGACCGGGTTCTCCGGCGAGATGGGCGGCAAGCCGACCAAGGTTGGCGTCGCGATCAGCGATGCCGTGGCCGGGTTGCTGGGAGCGGTGGGCGTGCTGGCCGCGCTGCACGCCGGTGTTGGCCAGCGCATCGACATCTCGCTGCTCGAGGCGACCCTGGCCACGCTCATCAACCAGGCGCAGAACGCGTTCGCGACAGGTGCGCAACCAACGCGACGCGGCAACGCCCATCCCAACATCGTGCCTTACGAGACGTTCGCCACGGCCGATGGCGAGATCGCAGTCGCGGTTGCGACCGAACGCCAGTGGCCTCGTCTGTGCGCAGCGATGGCGATGCTCGAGCTCATGAGCGACCCGCGCTTTGCGACGAACGACGTTCGTGTCCGCAACCGGGATGAGCTCAGGCCGCTTCTGGCCGCGTCATTTGTCAGTCGCGCTTCCGCGGACTGGCTTGCCGCCCTCGACGCCGCGCAGGTGCCGTGCGGCCCGGTCAACGACGTGCTCGCGGCCTTCGCTCAGCCTCAGGCAGTGGCGCGCGGCATGCGCGTGGACGTGGACCATCCGGTGCTTGGACCGATGCCGCAAATCGGTGTTCCGTTCAAGTTCTCGGTGACGCCTGCCTCAATTCGCAGCGCACCGCCGATGCTCGGCGAGCATGCCGACGAGATCCTGGCCGAGGCTGGCTATTCAGAGGCGGAGATCGGTTCCCTGCGCT
>JBBQEC010000118.1:0-7621 GCA_038320305.1 Candidatus Limnocylindrales bacterium
CGGGCATCACCGTTGCCAACCCGGGCGGCACGTTCACGGACTGGGATCCGGCAAAGGCAACCTCGATTACGAACGACTTCATTACCAGCGGTGGCTACGACAAGGTCCAGGGCATCTGGGCGTCCGGCATGGGCACCCAGATCGTTGACGCCTTGAAGGCAGCCAACAAGCCGTTTGTTCCGATCGCGGACGCCGACATCGGCGCCTTCGTCAAGCAGCTTCTCGATCCGGTCGGCTACCCGGGCCTCGTCGGCGCAGCGGTGACCAACACCGCCGCAGTCGGTGGAGCCGGCGTCACCATGGCCTACAAGTTGCTCACCGGTCAGACAGTCACACCGTCGGAAGGCGCTGGACGCCCGAATACGGTTCTGCTCGACCCGCAAATCCTGGACAACACGTCCGACCAGGGGAAGACAGACCTGCAGGCATGGATTGCCGTGCCGGGCATGGATCCGCTCTGGCCGCTCAGCCTGTCCATCCCGGACTGGACAACGTACGACCCGATGACGGTCCCGGCGTCCTGCTCGGGCGCATAGCCCACCCGTAGCTAAAAGAGGGCGGTGGACGCCGGCTTGACCGGCTCCGCCGCCCTCTTCACTCTCAACCCCGGGGAGCGGATGACTCTGACCGCCACGGACCTGTTGCTCGAAGCGACCGATGTCTCCAAGACATACGGCGCAGTCGTCGCGTTGCGCGGCGCCTCGCTTGCGGTTCGGCCGGGTGAGGTTCACGCCCTGATGGGCGCCAACGGCGCCGGCAAGAGCACGCTGGTCAAGATCCTGACCGGTGCAGTGACCCCCGATAGAGGTCGCATCGTCATACGCGGCAACGAGCGCACGGCTAACTCACCGGCTCAGGCACGCCGCAACGGCATCGTCTCCGTCTACCAGGAGCCGGCCGTCATTCCCGATCTCGACATTCGCGACAACCTGCGCCTGACAGATACGCCGGTCGAAGCGTTCCGCCACTGGCTGAGCGAGCTCGGGCTTCCCAATCTGAGCCTGGCAAGCCTCGCCCGGCGGCTACCTCTCGCATCACTGCGCATCGTCGACCTGGCTCGTGCTCTGGCACTCGAGCCCGACGTATTGCTGCTCGATGAGATCACGGCTGCGTTGCCTGCCAACCTGACCGAGCGCGTACTCCACGTCGTTCAACAGCGCCGTGACGATCGCTCGGTGATATTCATCTCGCACCGAATGATCGAGATTGCGGCGATCTGCGACCGCGCGACCGTGCTGCGCAACGGCGAGACAGTCGGCGTGGTCGATGTCAAAGCCGGCTCCGAGGACACGATCGTCAAGCTGATGCTGGGCGAGGGCGTCACCTCCGTCCGGCGCGATGATGTCAGCGCAGCTGCCGTGAACAGCGAAGGACAGACCGCGCGCATCAGCGCGCGCAACCTGAGCGCCTCGCGCCGGCTGCGTGATGCGTCGTTCGACCTTTACCCGGGCGAGGTGCTGGGCGTCGTCGCCCTCGACGGTCAGGGCCAGGACGAGCTTTTCGACATCCTCGCCGGCGGGGAGCGGCCGAGCGGTGGAACACTCCAGCTTGACGGCCAGAACGTCGCGTTCCGTCATCCTGCGGACGCGATCAGGATGGGCGTCGTCTTTGTCGCAGCCGACCGAGCAGAGGCCCTTCTGATGCAGCGCTCCGTGCGCGAGAACATCTCGCTGCCAGCCAATGCGCGCATCAGGACCTGGGGCTGGATCAACCTGGGCCGTGAAAGGCACAAGGTCGACGGGGCAGTCGCCACGCTCCAGATCGACGCACGCGCCGGGAGCGAGGTGCGCCGTCTGTCAGGTGGCAATCAGCAGAAGGTGACCATCGCGCGCTGGGTCGCGGGCGGCGTCAGGACAATGCTCTGCTTCGACCCGACACGAGGCATAGACATCGGCACCAAGGGTCAGATCTACGTGCTGCTGCGAGATCTCGCGGCCGCGGGCGCTGCGGTGCTGCTGTACACATCGGAGCTCAAGGAGATCCAGCTCGCATGTGATCGCGCGATCGTCATCTTCGGTGGCGAAGTCGTGGCCGAGCTTTCCGCCGCTGACGCGGATGAGGCCGCGCTCCTGCGCGCCGCACACAACCTCAAGCCGGGCTCGGCACTGCCCGAGCAGCTTGTGGCGGCTTCCAGCGCGGAGAAAGCAGCAGTCGAGGCGGCCATCGGCGAAGCGGCGCCTTCGACAACGATGAGCGAGTCATGAGCGCCGCCACCGCGCACGTAGAACAGCCGCGCCAGGGTTCCAGTAGCAGGGTCAACACGTTCGCGCGGGACAACGCCTGGACGTTGAGCCTGCTCGGCTTCTTGGCCGTGCTGCTCGTCTTCATCAAGTTCGTGAACCCCAACTACGGCTTCGGCAGCATGCAGGGCACGGCCACCTCGATCCTGCCCCTTGCCCTGGCTGCGGTCGCCCAGGCCGTAGTGGTGATCTCGGGCGGAATTGACCTGTCCCTCAGCTCGCAGATGGCCCTGACCAGCTGCATTGCCGCGACGCTCATGAAGAACAACCCGGGCGACGGGCTCGCCGTCGGCATCGTCGTAGTCGTCTTGCTGATCGGCATGTTGCTCGGCGCCGTCAACGGCGGCCTCATCGTGCTGACCAAGGTGCCCGACATCATCGTGACGCTGTCGACATTCTTCATCTTTGCCGGTTTCGCCCTGCTAGTCAGTCCAGCGCCCGGCGGCGCGGCGGCTGATTGGCTGAAGAGCCTGGTCGTCGGTGCCCTGGGCGTCGACTTCTTACCGAAGGCAGCAATTCTGCTGATCGTCATCACGGCAGTGATCTGGATACCGCTGTCGCGATCGAAGCTGGGTCTGTCGCTGTTCGCGATCGGTAGCAATCAGCTGGCAGCCTTCAGAAGTGGCGTAGCGGTGAACCGGACCAAGGTGCTGTCGTACATGATCACCGGCCTCGTCGCTGCATTCGCCGGGTTGTCGCTGGTGGCCAGCACCGGGATCGGGACGCCCGTCCCGGAACCGACGTATGTCCTGATCAGCATCGCCGCCGTCGTCCTGGGTGGCGTGAGCCTTGCCGGCGGCATCGGCGGTGTCTTCGGTCCGATCATCGCAGTCGTCATTCTTCAGCTCATCCGCGACGCAATGACGTTCATGCAGATCGACCCCAACTACGGCCTGGTCGCCCAGGGTCTGATCCTGATCGGCGTGCTGATGGTGGGTAGCTTGATTCAGATGCGCAGGAGCCGAGCATGAGTGCCGCCGCAACCACTCCTGAAAGAAGCATGGCTGGGCGCAGCTGGCGCCACGCGATGCGCGACTACCCACTCATCCCGCTGAGCATCCTGCTGGTGGCGTTGGTAATCGTCGCGGAGCTTGTTCGACCCGGGACAGTCAGCTCGAATTGGGTGGCGATCACCATTCGGCAGGCGGTGATCCTCGCGATCCTGGCCGGCTGTCAGACGCTGACCATGCTCACCGGCGGTATCGACCTGTCCGTCGGCTACGTGGCGTCAATGGCCGGCTTTGTCACTGCGACCTTCGTTCAACAGCCGGGCGGCTGGCAGATGGGCGTTGCAGTTGCACTCGGTGCCGCAGCGCTGGCCGGACTCGTCAACGGCATCGGCATCGGTATCTTCCGCGTCCATCCACTGATCATGACCCTGGGCATGGGCCTCATCGTCTTCGGCTTTGCCAACGTCTGGCAGCTCAAGAACGTGCAGACCGGCGCGGGCGTGCCGATCGAGATTCGCACGCTTGGCGTGGGCCTGACGGGAGACCTGGTTCCCAACAATCTGCTCGTCTTCGTACCTGTCGCAATTCTCCTGATCCTGGGCTTGAGACGCACCGGCTACGGCCGAATGCTCTATGCGATTGGCGACAATCCGATCGCGGCTCGGCTCTCGGGCGTCCGTTCGTGGCAGGTTCTCGTCGTGGTCTACGTTATCTCGGCGCTGCTCGCGGCGCTGGCTGGACTGCTTCAGGCCGGCCTGTCCAACGTCGCCAGCGTCGCGCTCGTCAACCCGTACCTGCTGCCATCGGTCGCCGCGGCGGTGATCGGCGGGACTTCGATCCTGGGCGGGCGCGGCGGCTATTCGGGTACGATCGTCGGGGCGCTCATCCTGACGGTTCTGACCGGAGTATTGAGCACCATCCTGCCCGAGCCATGGCGCCAGATCGTGTTCGGCGCGATCGTGGTTCTCGTCGCGGCCGCCTACACACGCGTCACTGCCGAGCGCTGAGGGCGCCGTGGGCGAACTGCCACGCGCCAGCCGCCACCTGGGTCTTGACCTGGGCGGCACGAACATCAAGTGGGTCGTGGCCGATCGCGTCTCCTCGGCCGCAACAGGGGCCGGCGAGGAGTGGCGCGTCGTCGACCAGGACGATGTTCCAACTCACGCGGCACGCGGCCCTGACGCGGTCATCGAACGCCTGGCTGGCGTGGGCGCGGAGGCGATCGTCCGAAATCCGGGCGTCAAGTCGGTCGGTGTCGGTGTTCCGGGCCTGTACAACCCATCCGATGGCACGACCCGGCTGCTGATCAACCTGCCCGGCGACTGGCTGGGCAAGCCGATGGCACGCGTTGTCGCACATGCGCTCAACCTGCCAACACATCTGATAAATGACGCCCGAGCCTTTGGGCTGGCCGAGCTCCGCCTCGGCGCCGGCCGCGGGGCATCATCGATGGTCGGGCTGACTCTTGGCACGGGCGTGGGCGGCGTGCTGGCCATCGGCGGCCATATCCACCAGGGCCACGACGGCACGGCCGGTGAGTTCGGCCACCAGACGATCGACCCCGACGGGCCGTGGTGCGCATGTGGCAATCGCGGCTGTGTCGAGGCTTTCGCGCGCGCGGATCAAATCGCGGCCACATGCGGCGCTGCGACCGCGGAAGAGGCATTCGATCGCGCGCGGGCGGGCGACGAGCGGGCGATCAGGGGCATCAACGACGTTGGCCGCTATCTGGGCATCGGCATTGCCAACATGGTTGTCGGCATCACGCCCGACTGTGTCGTGATCGGCGGGGGCATCGCGGCCGCTTTTGACCTGCTCGAAGGGCCGATCAACGAAGAGCTGGTGCGTCGCGTGCACGTGACGGCGCTCGATTCGGTAAAAATTGTGCCCGCGCAGCTCGGCGTCTGGGCCGGGGCGATCGGCGCGGCAGTGCACGGCGCGGAGAGGGCCGGCCTGGCATGAGGGAGACCATCAGCGGCCGACTGGTGCTCGAAGACCGCGTCACGCGAGGCGTTGTCGCGATAGAGGATGGCGTCATCGCGGAGGTCGACACCACGGCTCTTGGCATCGCCGACGACGCGTTTTTCGTGACGCCCGGATTTGTCGACATCCACGTCCACGGTTGGGGCGGCCACGACGCGATGGGCGATCGCGCCGCGCTCGACGGCATGGCGCGCGCACTTCTGCGACGCGGCGTGACTTCGTTCCTGCCGACCGCGGTCACGGCTCCGATTTCGCGCTTGGCAGAATTCGCGGAGGAGGTGCGCACATGGACACCGACTGCACCGGACGACGGCGCACAACCTCTTGGTTTCAACCTCGAGGGACCTTTCCTGGTTCCGACTCGACGCGGTGCGCACGACCCGGCATTTCTTCTGGCGCCGACGGACCTTGACCGAGAGGCGTTCGCGCGCGTCGTCGAGAGCTGTCGCGTGATCACCGTGGCACCCGAGCTGCCCGGCGCGCTCGAGCTCATCTCATGGCTATCCGCGCGGGGAGTCGCCGTCTCCGTCGGTCACTCGGCGGCGACGTTCGAACAGGCGCATGCCGGCTACGGGGCCGGAGCGACATCGACGACGCACCTGTTCAACGCGATGACCGGCATCGATCATCGCGCGCCAGGCGTTGCCCTCGTCGCTCTGCTCGACGAAGTGGTGTTCGTCGAGCTCATCGCCGATGGCGTCCATGTCGATCGTGCTCTGTGGCCGCTGATCACGCGTCTCAAAGGTGATGATCGGTTGCTCCTCGTCAGCGACGCGATCGCGCTCGCAGGCACCGGCGATGGCCAGGGCCGTATCGGCACGTTGGATGTCGAGGTCGTCGGTGATCGCGTGACCCTGGTCGGAACTTCGACCCTGGCAGGATCCGTGCTGTCGCTCGACGTCGCTGTGCGCAACCTTGTCGAGTCCGGCATGGCCCTCCCTTCGGCCGTGGCCGCCGCCTCGTGCAACCCGCTGGCCCTACTCGGCATTACGGACCGCGGTCGCATAGCTCCAGGTCAGCGCGCGGATCTGGTCCAGCTCGCGCCAGACCTGAGCGTCGCTCGGGTCATGCGTGCCGGTCAGTGGCTCCGATGACTACCCGTGCGGCCGCGAGGTTGTTGTCTATCTTTGGCTCGGTATGCATCCTGCGTGACTGACCAGTCACCATGGGTGACTGAGGCTTCGGTGGGCGTCGACGTTCTTTGTCTAGCTATTCCTCGCCCGCGAACTTGAGCATTCTCTCCACGTACAGAGAGTCGCTACTGATCTCTTGCTGAGGCTCCCGAAATGGTTGCCACGGACAGTCATGGTCGTGTGGGCAACATCCGAGCGGGAACAGCCGATCCAGTGGCCGTGTCAAGGAGATGAAGCGCTCGAATGGCATGGCTCTCGCGAGTCCACGTTCTGCCCTTGAGACCATGCTTTGGGAAACACCGGCACGATGGGCCAATACCTCCTGACTTATGCCGGCCCATCCCCGGCTGCGGAACAGATACCTGCCGACCCAAGCGATCGCTTTATCGGCTGGAGTTTCCGCCGCCTTAGCGGCCTGAAACCGCCGAAGGCGCATTTCCGAGTCGCGCGCAGTGCGAATGGCGCCTACACGGGCCGCAGCCGTGGACCAATCGACCGCCAGCTCATCGCCCATAGTGGAATTACAGCAGCCAGCAGTTAGCGCCAACTTAGCGCGCAGCCATCACCGGCTTATCCAAGTCGCTTCGGGTTAGCGGTCGGGCATTGCGGCTTCTGTGCGCTCGATGTCGTTCAGAAGGCGAACGGTGCCGGCGGTGACCGCGGCCAGGTATTGCTCGCCGAACTCGATGGTCGAGTCGCGTGCGTCGCCCCACGCGCCTGATTGCGTGGCTCGGTAAACCGAACCTGGCGACGCAAAGAAGAACGCCGTGTGTACCGCAGCGATGTTGCTGACCTCGGGGAAGGGCGGCATTTCGGCGGCGGCGTGATCGAGGTCAACTAATGCCGGGTTGATCGCCATAACCGCAGACGTTTCGCTCTTGTTGGCATGGAGTCCGTTCGCCAAGCCGGAGTATTGGCCGGCCTCCTCCGGCATCAGGCCATCCCAGTAATTGATCGGAAAAGCGCGCACGCCCACCGGCAGGCGTTCGCCCGCTGAGGCGCAGGCGTAGGCGATGGCATACGTGTTGTCGTAGTGGCCGTTAACGAAGCAAACGCGCTTGAAGCCCATGGCCGCGAACTGCGCAGCGAGGTCCTCGACCAGCGCGGCAAAGGTCGACATGCGCAGGTAGACGACGCCGGTAAAGCCCTTGTGCGGATAGGACAGGCCATAGTTGACGGCCGGTGCCACGAGCGCGTTAATCTGCGCCGCCGCACGCTGACAAACCTCGTTGGGAATGATCACGTCCGTAAGCAGCGGGCCGTGCGGGCCGTGCTGCTCGGTCGAGCCTATCGGGATGAGCACGATGCCCTTGTC
>JBBQEC010000119.1:0-7594 GCA_038320305.1 Candidatus Limnocylindrales bacterium
TGCGTTCGCGATCCACGTGGGCGGGAGGAGCGGGTGGTCGCGGGGAGTCGGTGACATCCGCTGCGCCAAGCGGGTCGCGCAGCACGATCAGGCGCGTGCCATCGCCGAGGAGAACCTCCAGGCGAACTTCGTCGACAAGGGCAGGGACACCGTCCACGACCTGGCCCGGCGGGACAGCGGAGTAGCCGGCAGCCTCGACGTCGCTGTATGAAGAGCCGGCCCGCGCGGCCTCGAACATCGCGTCGCACATCAGCGCAATCGCCTCGGGCGCGCTCAGCTTGAGGCCGATCGACAGATGTCGCCGGGCGAGCTCGGCCGCGGAAAAGATCATAATTCGATCCTGCTCGCGTTCGGTCAGCCGCACGGGCAGATGCTAGCCACTGCAACCATGCTGAAACCAGATCGTGACCAACGGCTCTCGACTGCGCGAGGTAATCGAGCGCACTATGGGCATGAGCTCGAAGGAGGGCCTTTATATGACCGTGACATTGCCATGGGTAGCGTCTGAGGACGCACCGACTAACGGCGTCGCCGCCAAGATCGACGAGATCCGTCAAGCACTGGGTGATGAAGCCGAAGATGGTCTCAAAGCTGTCAGCCCGCAGATCGATCGCGCAAGCGGCTGGGCAAACGACCTGTTCAAGGCGGCCGCTGGCGTCGGCACGGCGCTGACTTTGAACAGCCGAAAGACCGCCCAGGACTTGGGCGACAACGCGCAGTCACTGACCAGGGACCTGCGCAATCTCCGTGTGACAACCGAGCCAAAGCGGACCAATCTGGATTTCATGCCGGGCATAACGATGCTTGCTGGCTTCGCGGCGGGGACGGCACTCATGTACTTCCTCGATCCGGAGCGCGGCCAGGATCGACGGAATCTGGTGCGCGACAAGCTCACGTCTTGGTCACGCCGAGCGACGGCAACAGCGCAACGGACGAGCAGTCAGCTTCGCGGACAGATGCTGCGTTCGCCAATCACCGCTTCCGACGAGCCGTTCACGTCTGGCGACCTGGCCGCTCCCGACGACGCCGGTCCAAGCGCCGACACGACGACAGGTACGTGGGCCGTGCAGCCCCAGACGTCGCCCTGGGTCTCCCCGGTCAGCTAGCGGGCTCGTTTTAGCGCGCTGATAACCGGCCGAGTGCCGCCCATCGTCGTCGTCCCGAGCTGCGTCGCCGTTGGCCAACTGCTAACCTGAGCAGGTCCCTTCACACCGGTCCAGAGAGGCCGGCGAAGGCGGCTCCAGAGAGGGCCGGGAAGGAGGACGATCGCTCGTGCATACAACAGACCATCGCTCTGGCGAGAGCGGTGGTCTTTTTTCTGCGCACTCTGAGGCGACGGCCGACCGACCGCCGGCGCGCCTGCCCATACCGACTGACAGCGTGGTCGACCCCCGAATTGGAGCGATGGGGTCAGCGCTCCTCGCCCTTGAAGACGGCACGGTCTTCGACGGCATCGCGTTTGGCGCCCCCGTCTCGGGTGGCGGCGACCTCGTCGTCAACACGAGCTACAGCGGCTACCAGGAGATCGCGACAGACCCGTCTTACGCCGGCCAGGTCGTGCTCATGACGTATCCGCTGATCGGCAACTACGGCCGCATCGCGTGGGACGACCAGTCCGGCAGGCCGTGGTTGCGCGGCCTCGTGGTCGCGCATGCCACTGCCGCCGTGCTTGAGCCGGCGCGCCAGCTGGTTGAGCTGTTGCGTCGCTGGGACGTGCCCGCGATCTGCGGATTGGACACGCGCCGGCTGGCGCGCCGGCTCCGCGAAACTGGCGCTCAACGCGTTTTCATCTCCGCGCCTGGCGAGACTGACGGGGCCGCCGCCGTGGCCGCGGCTCAGCGCTTGACGCGGTGGGAGGAGCAGGACTTCGTCAGCCAGGTTTCGGTTTCGGCGCAGCACGAGATCGGGCCAGCGGACGGACTGCTCATCGGCGTGATCGACTTTGGCCTGAAGACGAACATCGTGCGTCAGCTCGTGGCGCGCGGCGCGCGGGTGCGCGTGCTCCCGCACACCGTTGACGCGCGGGTGGCGCTGGCGCGGGACGTCAGGGCTCTCGTCTTCTCGCCCGGGCCGGGTGATCCGGCGCGACTGGATGGCCCGGTGCGGCTGGCGCATGCGGCGATTGACGATGGCAGGCCGCTGCTCGGCATATGCCTTGGCCACCAGATAATCGGCCGCGCTGCCGGCGCGGACACGCGCCGCCTGCGCTTCGGCCATCATGGCGCGAACCATCCGGTCAAGGATCTCGAATCGGGTTCAGTACAGGTCACGGCGCAGAACCACGAAGTCGAGGTCGTCGGCGAGACGCTTCCCAGCGAAAGTGGCTTTGTCGTCAGCCAGCGCAACCTGAACGACGGATCGGTCGAGGGATTGCGCCACACCACGAAGCCGATCGAGACCGTCCAGTACCACCCCGAAGGATCACCAGGTCCGCTCGACGCACTCGAGGTATTCGACCGCTTCATGACGCGCATCAAATCCACCACCGCGTGAGTGCAATCTCAAAGCCGAAGTCCGTGCTGATCATCGGCAGTGGCCCGGTGATCATCGGCCAGGCGGCGGAGTTCGACTACGCGGGCACACAGGCGTGTCGCGCGCTGCGCGACGAGGGCGTCCGCACGATCCTGCTCAACAGCAATCCGGCCACGATCATGACCGACCCCGGCGTCGCCGACGTCGTCTACCTTGAGCCACTCACGGTCGCGAGCGTCGAGCGCATCCTCGAGCGAGAGCGACCGGACGGCATCCTTTCCGGGCTGGGCGGCCAGACCGCGCTGAACCTGTGTGTGCAGCTGGCCAAGGAAGGAGTCCTTGAGCGCCACAGCACGCGACTGCTGGGCACGCCACTCGAGGCGATCGAGATGGCCGAGGATCGCCAGGCATTCCGCGCATTGCTCGATCGCATCGGTCAGCCGTATCCGCCCTCGGTCATCGTTGAGGGGCAGACACCCAGGGAGCGTCAGGAGCTCACGCGCGCCGCGCTCGATGAGATAGGCGTACCTGCTGTCATTCGGCCGGCCTTCACCCTGGGCGGCTCCGGCGGCGGCATCGTCCAGACCGAGGAGGAGTTCCTCGAGCGCGTCCGCTCGGGCTTGCGCGCCAGCCCGATCGGGCAGGTCATCGTTGAGCGCTACCTGTCCGGTTGGCAGGAGGTCGAGTACGAGGTCATGCGCGACGCAGCCGGAACATGCATCTGCGTCTGCTCGATGGAGAACGTTGACCCGCTCGGCGTTCACACGGGCGATTCGATCGTTGTCGCACCGGTCCAGACGCTGTCCGACCAGACCCACCAGCGCCTGCGCAGCGCGGCACTCGACATCATCCGCGCGCTGGGCGTCGAGGGCGGCTGCAACGTCCAATTCGCGCTGTTGTCAGATCACACCGATTACGCCGTGATCGAGGTCAACCCGCGTGTGTCGCGCTCATCCGCCCTCGCCTCCAAGGCGACGGGCTATCCGATCGCGCGCGTCGCCGCCCAGATCGCCGTAGGTCGGCATCTCGATGAGATCCGCAACGCGGTCACGGGCGAGACCGTCGCCGCGTTTGAGCCCGCGCTCGACTACGTGGTCGTCAAGCTGCCGCGCTTCCCATTCGACAAGTTCCCGGGCGCCGAGCGCGGGCTGGGCTCGCAGATGAAGGCCACGGGCGAAGTCATGGCCATCGAGCGCAATTTCGGTGCGGCCCTGAACAAGGCTCTGCGCGGCCTTGAGCAGACCGGCGCGGGCTGGCTCTCCGAACATCCCGACTGGAAGCCCGAGCTTGACGCCCTGGCCTCGCGTTTGACCCGCCCAGCGGGCGGACGACCCGACGAGGGTACGGAGCGACCACATTCGACCGCGGTTTCATCGCTCAGCGAGCCATATATCCGTCGAGACTTCGAAATCGAAGACGTTGAAGACGTCAACCGATCCACCGACGGACCGTTGACCCGATCAGCGGGAGACGCGCCGCCCTTGGAGGCCTTGCGCCAGTTTCTGGCGCCCTCGGACTCTCGACTGTGGCGGCTGATCGCGCTGCTTCGGCGGGGCGTGTCGGGACCGCTGATCCAGGAGGCGACGGGTATCGCACCGTGGTTCGTAGCCGAGCTCGAGCGGCTCATGAACATCGAACGCCGGTTGCAGGCGGCCGGGTCCGCGCTCGATGACGAGCTGTTGGTCGGTGCCAAGCGCGCCTGCTTCTCCGACCGCGACATCGCGGCGCTCACCGGCCTGTCTGCGACAGCGGTCCGCGCGCGCCGCGACGCAATCGGCCTTCATCCCGGCTTCGCGATGGTCGATACATCGGCCGCAGAGTTCGCAGCCGAGACGCCGTACTTCTACTCAACCTACGCCGCGGCGGGTTCGCCGCCAGAGGCGCCTCCCGTGGAGCGACCCGCATCGCTCGTCATCGGCTCCGGACCTGTGCGGATAGGGCAGGGGATCGAGTTCGACTATTGCGCGGTCCAGGCGGCCGACGCGCTCAGGCGCCTGGGCCGCAGCGCGATCATGGTCAACTCCAATCCGGAGACCGTGTCGACCGACTTCGACGCGTCGTCGCGCCTGTACTTTGAATCGCTCGATGCCGAGAGCGTGCTCGAAGTTCTCCGCGCGGAATCACTTGACGGCGCGACCCCTGATGCGTTCGTGCAGTTCGGTGGTCAAACACCGCTTGGCCTGGCCGGCCCGCTGGCCGACGACGGAATCGTCCTGCGTGGCCTTGACCTTGACGCGATCGACCAGACCGAGGAGCGCATGCGCTTCGCCGGGCTCGTCGACCGTCTTGGGATCCCACAGCCAGAGGGCGGTATGGCCTCGTCCGTTGACGAGGCCTTCGTGGTCGCCGAGCGCGTTGGCTACCCGGTCATCGTCAGGCCCTCGTTCGTGATCGGTGGCCTCGCCGTCGACTTCGCCTATGGGCCGGAGGACCTCACCCGGATCATTGAGCGCGCGGTCGCCGTTGACGACGAGCGACCCGTGCGCATCGATGCATATCTGGAGGGCATGGAGCTCGACGTCGACGCCATCACGGACGGCGTGGATGTCCTCATCCCGGGTCTGATCGAGCACGTGGAACGCGCCGGCGTCCACAGCGGCGACTCGATCGGCGTCTATCCGCCGCAGCGCATCTCCGGAGCGGATCAGGAGCTCGTGGTCGACGCGATCACGCGCATCGCGCGCGCCATCGGCGTGCGCGGCCTGATCAACGGCCAGTTCATCGTCCGCGACGACGGCGTCTACCTGCTCGAGGTCAACCCGCGTGCGTCGCGGACCGTGCCATTCCTCTCAAAGGTGACGGGCGTGCCCATGATCGAGCTGGCCACGCGCGTCGCGCTCGGCGCGACGCTCCGCGACCTGGGCTGGAGCGGCGGGCTGGTGCCACCGCCGCGTTTCGTCGCTGTCAAGGCACCTGTCTTCTCGACGGCCAAGCTGCGCGGCGTGGATCCCATGCTCGGCCCGGCAATGCAGTCAACGGGCGAGGTCATCGGGCTGCATACGGATCCGCGAGTTGCGATGGCCAAGGCACTGGCCGCTGCGTCGCTGCGGCCGCCGATCGCGGGCGAGGCCGACGGGCTGGCGCTGCTGTCGATCGCGGAGCGGGACAAGCATCTCGTCGAACCACTCGCCCGCGCTCTTGCTCGAGCTGGCTACCTGCTGTGCGCGACGCGCGGCACGGCGGCGACGCTGCGCGTCCTGGGCCACGCGGCGGAGGAGCTTGCGCGTATGGACGAGGCGGCCGACGAACGGCGCACGGTCATCGACGCCATCCGCTCTGGCGACGTCACCCTCGTTGTCAACACGCCATCGCCCGAGTCCCGGCCCGTGCAGGATGCAGGTGCCATTCGCCGCGCCACGCTGGCCGAGGGAATCCTGTGTCTCACCTCGATTGAGACCGCGATCGCCGCCGCGCAGGCACTCGATCCTGATATCGCCGACGCTCTTGCGGACGTGCGCCCCCTCGACGAGTGGCTCGCAGCCGGGTCATCCTCGGCGACGCCTCAAGTGAAGACGTGATTACGAATCAGAGCGTGAAGGCGTGCGACTGAGCATTCCCGATCCGGCGCTGGTGCTGCTGATCGGACCTTCCGGGGCGGGCAAGTCGACCTTCGCCGCGAAACATTTCAAGCCGACGGAGATCGTCTCGTCGGACGACATACGCGCGATGCTGACCGACGATGCTGGTGACCAAGATTCGTCATCGGAGGCCTTTCATGTGTTGACCCTGCTCGTCAACGGCCGCCTGAAACGCCGACTGACGACGGTGATCGACGCGACCAACCTGGGCGCGGCGAACCGCAAGAGCTCTCGCGCCGTGGCCGTGCGATTTGGCGTACCGACTGTGGCAATTTGCTTTGACCTCGACTGGGAGACCTACCAGGCGCGCAATTCGGCTCGAGCTGAGCGGTACGTCGACGCTGACGTCATCGACAGGCAGGTCTCGCGCATGGCGGGCACCCTGGCCGAGCTGCGCACCGAGCAGTATTCGGCCCTCCATGTCATCCAAGAACAAGACCTGGACGACGGAATCACACTCGATCGCTTCTTGACCTAGCTCTCTCGACGGGCGCTCATCGACGGTGCGAGCGTTCCTGCGTCACAATCGGCGCGTGACCAAGATGCCCCAGCCTCCGGCCACCGACCTCTCGTCGGGTTCCGCCGGCCAGACAGACCTGCCCACAATCAATTTTTCCGAGCGCACGCTCGACAACGGGCTGCGCGTCATCGTCGCGCCCGACCACCTCGCGCCCGTTGTCGCGATCAACATCTGGTATGTCGTGGGCTCGCGCCACGAACAGCCCGGCAGGACCGGCTTTGCGCACCTGTTCGAGCACTTCATGTTCCAGGGCTCGCGCCATGTCACCAAGGCAGAGCATTTCTCGCTCATCCAGAGCGCCGGTGGCGTGAACAACGCGACCACGTACTTCGATCGCACCAACTATTTCGAGACGCTCCCGTCGCACCAGATGGAGTTGGCGCTGTGGCTCGAGGCCGACCGCATGGCGACGCTGCTCGACGCGCTCGACCAGGAAAACCTCGACAACCAACGCGAGGTGGTCAAGAACGAGAAGCGCCAGAGCTATGACAACCGACCCTATGGATCGTTCTACGAGAAGCTGATGGGGATGGTCTTTCCGACCGAGCACCCGTACAGCCACACGCCGATCGGATCGATGGAGGACCTCAACGCGGCCACGGTCGATGACGTCATCGCGTTCTTCAAGACCTGGTACGCGCCCAACAACGCGGTGCTGTCGATCGTTGGCGACGTCGACGAGGAAGAGGCACATGCCGCCGCGGCACGCTACTTCGGGCCGATCCAGGCCAACCCGAACATCAAGCAACCAGCTCAAGATGTCGTCACGCCAACGCTCGGCCGCGAGATGCGCGAGACAGTTCCGGACAACGTGCCGCTGACGCGTGTTCATTTCGGCTTCCGATGCCCGCCGTTCGGCACGCCAGAGTTTGACGCGCTCGAGATCTGCTCGCAGATCCTGTCCGGCGGCCGCGGCTCGCGCCTGTACCGCGCCCTCGTTCGCGAGCGCAAGATCGCCCAGGACATCGCCGCCTTCGGGTTGCCGCTCATCGATGGCGCGAGCTTCTTCGGAGGCTGGGTCACC
>JBBQEC010000120.1:0-7535 GCA_038320305.1 Candidatus Limnocylindrales bacterium
AAGGGTGTCGCCAACTTCGGCGACGGCCTTCTGCTACTGACCGTGCGCGGCGCCAAGACCGGCACCCCGAGGACCTATCCCCTGGTCTTCCATCGTGACGGAGATCACTACGTGGTCGCGGCATCGAAGGGCGGCGCTCCCACGCATCCCGACTGGTACAGGAACATCGTCGCCCAAGGCGGCGGCGAGGTTGAGGTTGAGGTCGAGGTCGGAGATCGGCGCTTCAAGGCCCGCGCCCTTCCTCTGCCCAGCGGACCTGAGCGCGACCGCCTGTATGCCAACCACGCCGAGACGATGCCCGGCTTCGGCTTCAAGGACTACGAGACGAAGACCGAGCGAACCATTCCGATCGTCGTCCTCGAGCCACTCGCCGCGTCAGTCGCGGCCTAGCCTGACGTCTGCCCTTCTCCGGGCCTGTCGCGCTTCGCGCCGGTAACTCCTCGATATTGACCTGCTAAGCATCGGTGCAGAGTTGCGCGCTTTGCGCATCCGGCGCGGTTGGCGCCAGGTCGATGTCGCCCGTCGCGCAGCCATATCTCCGGCGACCGTATCGTCCATCGAGCGCGGTCACCTTGACGATGTCTCGGCTCGAGCTCTTCGACGTTTGGGCGCGGCGCTCGATGCTCGGATCGCCTACAGCATTCGGCTCCAGCACGGCGAGCTCGAGCGGCTGACGAACGCCGGGCAGGCGGCGCTGCACGAGTCCCTCGCGCGTTATCTCGTCGACCTTCCCGGTTGGGTTCACGCTCCCGAGGTCTCCTTCGCGTTCTACAGCGAGCGGGGTGTAATCGACATCCTCGCGTTCCACGAGAAGACGGGCTCACTGCTGATCATTGAGCTGAAGACGGAGTTGGTGTCGCTGGAAGACCTGCTGACGACGATGGACGTCCGAACGTGTCATGCGGTGGCTATCGCGCGATCACGCGAATGGGTGGCAAGGACCGTCAGCACCTGGGTCGTATTTGCGTATACGGACCTCAATCGCCGACGGGTTCGTGAGCACAAAGTCGCGCTCGGGTCCGCCTTCCCTGCCAATGGACGCGCCATGCGCGGGTGGCTGCGGGCCCCCACAGGATCGGTAGGTGCCCTTTCGTTCTGGGCTAACTACAGTCAGGGCACCGCTATCGGAACCGCCGCCATGCGCCGCCGAGTGCGCAAGCGTGCGGAGGCACCGAATCGACCGATAAGCCACAGGGTGGCTGAAGTTAGCGGCACCGCGGCTGATCGGAGCTCGATAGCGGTGGCCACACTGAAGTTAGCCTAGGAACGTTCGCTTATCCGCGCGCGCTGGGTGGCGCCGCCAGCTTGAGCTCAGGCGACTGGCTCAGCCATTGTTTTTGGTGGTTTGCAGCGAGGCAACGCGGGCGGTAGCGACAAAGTGGCGGCAGGGGCGGCCTTCCATGCCGTCGGCGCAGGTGCACGTCCAGATGAGCGCGTCGTTGATCGAGGCGAGTTCGACTTCGGCGATGCCGCCGCCGTCATCGACTTCCGCGAGCACGCGCAACGGCTCGGAGGAGATCACGTGAACGGCGCCCGTTCCGGCGAGCTCGGCGCCACCTTCGATGACGGAGGCGTCAGTGACGAGCGCCGCCACAGCCGCTTTGTCGACCATGTCCGCTACAGAAGTCATGCCAGCCGCCTACAGGTTGCCGCGCTTGGCTTGCTCGCGCTCGATCGCCTCGAACAGGGCCTTGAAGTTGCCGACGCCGAAGCCGCGCGAGCCGTGGCGCTCGATGATCTCGAAGAAGAAAGTGGGTCGATCCTGGACGGGCCGCGTGAAGATCTGGAGCAGGTAGCCCTCTTCGTCGCGGTCAGCCTCGATGCCCAACTCCTCGAGTGTGTCGATCGGCACGCCAACATCGCCGACGCGCGCGGGCAGATCGGCGTAGTACTCGTGCGGCATGCCCAGGAACTCGACTCCGTTGTCGCGGAGCTGGCGCACCGTGCCGACGATGTCTTCCGTGCGCAGCGCGACGTGCTGCGTGCCGGAATCCAGGTACCAGTCCAGAAACTCCTGGATCTGGCTCTTCTTCTTGCCTGAAGCGGGCTCGTTGATCGGGAACTTGATTCGGCCGTTGCCATTGGTCATGACCTTCGACATCAGCGCCGAGTAGTCGGTGTGGATGACCTTGTCGTCGTAGTGGATCAGCTGTGAGAAGCCGAACACGTCGCGGTAGTAATCGACGTACTTGTTCATGTCGCCCAGCTCGACGTTGCCCACACAGTGGTCGATCTCGAGCAGCGATAGCCCCGAGGCCGCAGCCGCCGGCTTCTTGATCTTGCGGTATCCCGGCGCGAACACGCCGTGGTAGTCGCGCCGGTCGACGAACGAGTGGATGACCTCGCCGTAAGTGCGCACGGCCGCCTTGCGCAGGACGCCGTCCTCACCACCGTCGAGTTCCGTGGGCTCCATGACGGACACCGCGCCGCGCGACGTCGTCTCGCGCCACGCGCTCTCAACGTCGTCGACAAGGAAGGCAATGTCCCTGACGCCGTCACCGTGACGATGGACGTGCTCGGCGATCTCGCCGTCTGGCGTGAGTGGCGCCGTGAACACCAAGCGGATGTCATTCTCGACCATCAGGTACGAGGCCCGATCGCGAACCTTGGTTTCGAGCCCGGAGAAAGCGACAGGCGTGAAGCCCCACAGTGCTCGGTAGTAGGCAGATCCCTGGCGGGCGTTGCCTACCCAGAACTCGACATAGTCGATGCCCTTGATTGGCAGGAAATCCTTGGCCTCTGCGTACGCGTTCTTGTTGATGTGCGCGCCGGTCTGGTTGGCCGCGCCCTGCTCAACTGCCCCACGCGTCAGCGTCTCAGTCATCGCTCACCTCCTGTTTCGACATCGTACGCCGCGCCCGGACATCACCGGGGAGTGGCGTTGGCGCGCAGCCACTCTGCGAGAGCGACCACTCCGGTCGACTGATGCTCGCCGCCGCCCAGCGATCCCATCAGGCCGCCGCCGCCCTTCATCATCATCAGCTTGAGCTTGTGGCCGTCCCGTGTTCGCAGCTCGAGCGTCAGCGCAGTGGCATCGAGCACGGCCATCGGCGCCGTCCACCAACCATCACCCGCGCCATCAAGCTTGACCGTCTCGATTGTGTCCCTGGTGACGACGACGGGTTCGCCCTTTGCCTCGGCGTGCCTGCCGACGGGTTGCAGCAGCAAGCGTGTGTCGGTCACACCGATCGCGTACTGCTGACCCGAAAAGGTCTTCTGGAAGACGGCCGCACAGACTCCCTTGAGCGTTTCGCCGGGCATGAGGAGAGGCTCGAGCGTTGGTCGAGCCAGCGTTTCGAAATCCGTCGGCATGGTGCGATCCTACGACGTGCGGGGAGCGAGCCAAAAATCGGGCAGCGGTTCCAGCGATGCGTCTGGCATCATGCCCGTGGGGAATCGACTATCGCCACAAACGCCGTGGCTGGAGGGCGCATGGACCTCGTACTGGTGAGTTTCGTCGCCGGGCTGACCTTCGGAGGCTGGCGCACCGGCTTTGTCCACCGTGTGGTCGGTTTGGCGTTCATCGCCATCGCATTCGTCCTTGGCGCATATCTGCGTGGACCGTTCGGCACTCTCGTTAACGGCTTCTTCCCGGACATGCCCGCTGACTACGCAGAGCTGCTCGGCTACACCTTTGCATTTCCGATCATCTTGGGCGTTCTCCACATCGTGGCCTATCCGTTCCTCAAGGACCGTCATATCGGTGGTATGACGCGCGAGCTCAACAACAACGCCTCATACACCGTCCACTTGGTGCGCGAGACGACCGTGTCCGTGGCCCTGACGGTCCTCGGACCGTTGCTGCCCAAGGACATCAGCAGCATCGTGCCCGGCGGCCTGCCGGGCATGCCGGGCATCCCCGGCCTGCCGCGAATTCCAGGTTTGCCCGTCGTCCCCGGCCTGCCAACCCCGATCCACGCGACGCCACGGCCCTGATCAAGGTCGCTGACGCCGACAACCGGCGTCTCCACGAGCTCGAATTCCTGGCTGAGGTCGCGCGGCTGACCGGCTCGGCACGGACGTGGGACGAGCTGATGGGCACGATCGTCGACCGTGCCACGGCCGCTGCGCAGGCCGAGGTCTGTTCGCTGTACCTCACGGATCGCGACGGCACAGGCGTCACCCTCGCTGCCACCAATGGCCTCGATCCTGATCAGATCAACGTTGCTCGGCTGGCGTTGGGCGTCGGCATCACGGGCACCGTCGCGGAGACGCGGCGGCCGGCGACGAGCATCAACGTGCACCGCGACAAGCGCTTCCATTGGGTGCGCGGTGTCGACGATATCCGTTTCACGTCGATGTGCTCGGTGCCGTTGATCTGGAACGACGCGGTCGTCGGCGTGCTCAACGTCCAGACCATCCGCCGGCGCGAGTTCACCAAGCGCGACGTCTCGTTCCTCGAGACCTTGGCCGCGCTGCTGGCAGGCATCGTGGAGCGCAACCGACTCCAACGCGAGGCCGAGGCACAGGTTGAAAGCCTGCGCGCGATCGACGAGGCACGGGCAAATCTGGTCGCAGTCGTTACCCACGCCCTCCGGACGCCCCTTGCCGTCGTCCGCGCCTATGTCGAGCTTCTAGGTAGCGCGGCGCGACGACGCGACGCGGTCGATCCGGAAGCTGTCGACGCGGCTGCTTGGGAGCAGTCAGCTCTCGAGCAGGTGGAGCGCATCGACCAGACCGTCGACTCGATCCTGGCCAGCCTGCGCGTCCTGACGCCCGACCCGGGACCAATCATTGCGCTCGATGTCGCCGCCACGGTCGACGAGACGGCCCGGGAGCTGGCACCGATCTTCCGCCGCCATCGACTCTCGGTCGACTTCGTGAACCGACCACTGCGCGCCTTCGCCAATGCCGACCAGCTGCGTCGACTCCTTGGCTACCTGCTCGAGAACGCCTCCAAGTACGCACCGCTCGATGGCACGATCGATATCTACGGCTGGCGCCAGGCCGACCGGGCCTATATCGCCATCACTGACGATGGCCCCGGCATACCGCATGAGTGGCGTGAGCGGATCTTCGAGCCGTTCGTTCGACTTGACGACTCACCGCGCGGCGCGGGCATTGGCCTGTTTGCGGCGCGCCACCTGGCGCGATCGATGGGTGGCGAGCTGCGCGTCGAGGATCGTGCGCCGCGTGGCAGCCAGTTCGTGCTGGAGCTGCCCGCGGCCGGATAGCTTCCGATACATGGCGCCAACTTTGCGCGGCGATCGCGGTCAGCTTCGGGGATGTCAAGTCCCTTCCACCATTCGGCCAGGGCCACGGCGCAACCGATTACGAAGACGACGGCAACAAGCTCAAACAGGACTTCTTCATCGCCGCCAAAGAAACACCGCCAAGCCCCGCGCCCCGCGAGGCGTGGCGGGCGACAGGGGGACTAGCCGCGGTTAGGCGGCAGCCGCATCATTCGCCGCCGAGCCACGCGCCGACTCGGCTGCAATGAGCACCTTTCCGTCACGGTCGTGGGTGGCCTCAACGCAATACGGCCGGCAGCCGCGTGCGTCCTGGCCTGCCATCAACGACGGGAAGTGGCGGTAGGCACCATCGTGGGCGCCCGACAGGGCTACTAGTCGGCAGCCGCACACCGCGCACGTCACCGGTCCGGCGGTGTCACGCGGCAATGGAAATCGCGCAACGGAGTAATCGCTCATTGCATCACCGTAGGCACACGTGACTCGAAGGTCAGCGCCGCAGGGGTATCCGTTCGGTGACGCGACGGTTGCAGACTCACTAACGAGCCGCTCGGTACGATCTCGGCGTCAGAACGGCGGCGACGATCAGAACAGGAGGAAGTGCCGTGTCCACTCACAGCACGGCCACAGCACTGACACACCGGAGTTCGGCCCGAACGGCCGAATAGTTCGCACGTGGACACTCCGCTGCCAGTGCAGCCAGCGCCTGCGACGGCGGAAACGACCGTCGTGACGGTGCGACGCGATGTGCCCGGACTGGCGGCACGTGGTGTGCAATCGGCCTGGGTACTGCCGGCGTATCTGAGCGTCCTTGGCCTGGCCGCATTCGTCTACATCTTCAACCTGACCGTCAGCGGCTACGCGAATACGTTCTATTCAATGGCCGCGCAGGCAGCTTCACAGAACTGGCTGGCGTGGTTCTGGGGCTCGCTCGACGCTTCCAACTTCATCACTGTCGACAAACCGCCGCTGGCAACGATGCTCACGGGTCTGTCCGTCCGCGTCTTCGGGCTGGGCTCGTGGTCGATCCTGCTGCCCGAAGCGCTGTGCGGCGTTGCCGCTGTCGCGGTCCTGTACGCAATCGTGCGGCGTCGTGCGGGGCCGGTTGCCGCCACGCTCGCGGCCTTGGTGGCCGCGGTGACCCCCGCGGCCGTGCTCATGTTTCGTTACAACAACCCCGACGCGCTGCTCACGCTGCTGCTCGTCCTCGCGGCATGGGCCTTCATTCGCGCGCTCGAGGACGGGCGACTCCGATGGGTCATCCTTGCTGCGCTTTTCGTCGGCCTGGCTTTCAACACCAAGTTCTTGCAGGCGTATCTCGTCCTGCCGTCGTTCGGTTTCGTCTATCTCTTCGCCGCGCCCATCTCGCTGCGCAAGCGCTTTGTCGGCGTGGCCGTCGCACTCGGCAGCGTGATCCTGTTCAGTGGCTGGTGGGTGCTCGCCGTGCAGCTGGTGCCAGCCGACGTGCGCCCATACGTGGGCGGCTCGACCGACGGCACCGCACTTCAGCTCCTGTTCGGATACGACGGGCTGGGGCGCATCTTTGGCGAACTGGCCGGCAACGCGCAGCGCACCGCGATCTCGAACCTGCCGTTTGGGCCGTCCGGCGTGTTCGGCGGTCAGCCCGGACTTCTAAGGCTGTTCAACAAGGAGTTCGGAGGGCAAATCGCATGGCTTCTGCCCTTCGCGGCGATCGGCGCATCGTCGAGTCTGCTGCTGCGCCGGGGCAAGCCGCGGACGGATCTGGCACGTGCCGCTGTCCTGATGTGGTCGCTTTGGCTGATCGTCCACGCCCTCGTCTTCAGCCTGATGGGCGGCATCATCCACTCTTACTACGCAGTCGTGATGGCCCCTGCGATTGGCGCCCTCGTCGGCACCGGTGCCGTGGACCTGTGGCGAGCACGACAGACCAACCACCGACTTGCCGGACTCGCTCTTGGCGCGGCCGTGGGCGCCACCACACTGCTTGGCTGGGAGCTGCTCAATCGCACCCCGGATTTCCTGCCCGGGCTATCTGCCCTCGTGCTCGTTCTTGGCCTCGGCGCGGCCGCGGTGATCGCATTTGCCGCACTGCTGCCCTCGACACTGCCCGAGGCAACGCTCAAGACAGCAGGCAAAGTGACGCTCGCCGCAGCGACCCTGGGATTCGTGGCCGTGCTGATCGGGCCGGCGACGTACGCGGTCGACACGATGGCGACCTCATACGAGGGCGGCGATCCGTCAGCGGGTCCGACCTTCATGCGGGCGCAGTTCGCGGGCCTGCCAGGCCAGCCTCCTGCTGGGGTCGCACGCGGTGGAGGGCGTGTAAGGCCCGGCGATGACGGAGCTGACAACCCCGGCACGGGT
>JBBQEC010000121.1:0-7532 GCA_038320305.1 Candidatus Limnocylindrales bacterium
GCCGT
Source organism: Candidatus Limnocylindrales bacterium (assembly GCA_038320305.1). Lineage (GTDB taxonomy): Bacteria > Chloroflexota > Limnocylindria > Limnocylindrales > CSP1-4 > JALYGJ01. The sequence continues at coordinate 6 of JBBQEC010000121.1, forward strand.
GGGGATTCGATCTCTCGGAGATCCGCCTGCCAGTAGAGATCTGGCACGGCGCGCGCGACAAGGTCGTCCCGATCGAGATGTCGAGCCACCTTGTCGAGCTGATCCCCGGCGCACAGCTGAGGCTCTATCCCGACGAGGGGCATCACTTGCTCTATCGCCGCTGGCCGGACATCCTGCGCTCCCTGGTGCCCCAACAGTCGGCGCTGCCGTATATGCCTGGTCTCGTAGGTGAGCTCGGTCGAGCGTGACCTTGGGTCAGGGCGCTGGTCCGTCGCCGGGCTTGGGCTGTCGGTAGTAGACGACCGCGGCAATGAGAAAACGTAGAAGCAGTGAGATCTCGTAGGTCAGGCACCAGATGCAAACGGCCTTGATGACGAAAACCTGCAGGTACAGGAAGTAGCCGTCGAAGATCACGCCGACGAGCGAGAAGGCGTAGTGAGCCAGTAGCAGGCCATAGATGTCCGTTCGCCACCATGCCAGGGCGAGGCTGAGCAGCACGACTGACAGGAGCACGCCGAAGACGGCGACCGGGATACCCAGGAAATTGTTGTACTGACTGCGAGCGACCTGTTCGCAGCCCTCGATGACTCCGCACGTGGGTACACCGCCAGAGAACTCAACGACTGACAGGTAGCCCGCCACGAGCAGGCCAACGGTGTCGAGGGCGGCGAGGATCAGCGCCGGATGGACGCCAAACATCTTGCGCGCAGGGACGCGCCGGGTCATCACGGAGTTGCAGAAGCGAGAGGCGTGCTCGTAGCAGGAGGAGCAGCGGGCGCGGGTGTGGCAGCGCCCAGAGCGGAGGCGATGGCGGCGCCGATGTCAGACGCAGTCAACTTGCCCTTGTAGAAAATGCCGTTGAGGCTGATCGTGGGGGTCGAATTAATGCCCGACGCCGAGGCTGAGGACGAGTCTGATTCGACCGACGCCTGTTTGTCGCCGGCAGCCATGCAACTGTCGTAGGCCGACATGTCCAGGTCGGCGGCCGCGGCTATCGAACGCAGGCGATCCTGAGCGAAGCCACCCTCGTTCTCACCGTCCTGGTTGGCGAACAGCCAGTCGTGCATCTGCCAGAACAGGTCCTGGTCCGCGGCACAGCGTGCCGCGGACGCCGCCTCAACCGACTCATCCCAGCCGCTGGCCGATCGCTGGCCAAGGAATGCAAGATCGTGGAAGACGAAGCGGGCATAGCCGGGGACGACGAACTGATCGATCAAGGGCGGCTCGACGGAGCGTGCCAGCTGACCGCAAAAGGGGCACTGGAAATCTGCCCAGATATCCATCTGGACCGGTGCAGAAGCGCTCCCCAAGGTGCGGTCCTCGGCCTGGCCCGGGGGCACGGTTGCCGATGGCGGCGAGAGCTCACCAGTCGGTGTCGGTCCGGTCTGCGGCTGATTGAGAAGGGCGATGGCGATGATCACGACGCCGACAAGCACGGCGGCGATGGTCAAAAACGCGATTGGCGAGCGCCATCCCGGTTGATTTGCGTTCCGGCGTGCCTTTCCCTGATTGGTCCGGTCCGCGCGTTGGGCGGCGCGTCGCTCTCGCCTCGCCCCGCCACTCGAGCTCAAAGCCATCCAGGGCGTGCTTTCCATCCAAGGAGCATAGGTGCCACTAATGAAGCGAGTAACTGACAAAAGGCCCACGCTCGCCAGGGCCAAACGGCACTTCCGACAGGCCTGCCAAAGCTGACCTGCGCGTTCGCGGACCGATCCGCCATGAAGTTCGGCAGCGCTCCATTCGGTGAACGGCGGTCTCGACATGGGCACGCGTCGTTACTACGCCTGCGCTCCTTGTCAAAGAAGGGCCGATTCGTGTCACTGTGCCGCTTGCGTCGGCGACGGCAGCTTGAAACAGCGTCGCCATCGTCGTGGATGACGTGACGTCCGCGCGGCACCGGCCCCGACTCAGCACGGCCGAAAGACCCCTGTTTCCCGGTCGAACGGCACTTGTTCCACCAATCGAGCCACACGAGCATTGTGCTTAGGAGCGGCTGCGCAACGTGGCCGCGGAAAGGGAGTCACGCCATGGTGGTGTCATCTGTCCAAGAACGCCCAGGTGGGTTGAGCGGCACGCAAACGATGCGCGCGGCCGTTTTCCACGCACCCGGTGATATTCGCGTTGAAGAGGTCGCACGTCCACGTCCGGGTCCCGGTGAGGCGGTAATCCGCGTCACCCTGACCACGATATGTGGAACCGACGTGCACATCCTGAAGGGTGAGTATCCAGTCGAGCCAGGCCTGATAGTCGGCCACGAGCCGGTGGGTGTTATCTCTGAGCTGGGTCCGGGGGTAACCGGGTACCAGATTGGCGAGCGCGTCCTCGTGGGTGCCATCACGCCCTGTGGCCAGTGCCATGCGTGCTTGTCCGGCAACCTCGCCCAGTGCGGCCATGGTTCCGGCTACGAGGCCATCGGCGGCTGGCGGTTCGGCAACACGATCAACGGTGCGCAGGCGGAGTACCTGCTCGTTCCGTTCGCCCAGGCGAATCTGGCCCATATCCCGGAGTCTCTCACCGACGAACAGGTCGTTCTATTGTCCGACATCGCCTCGACCGGCTTCTCTGGAGCCGAGTCTGGCAAGGTGAAGATCGGCGACACGGTGGTGGTCTTCGCCCAGGGGCCGATCGGCCTATGCGCGACGGCCGGAGCGAAACTCATGGGTGCTGCCCTGGTCATCGGAGTTGAAGGCGATGCCAACCGCGCCAAGGTGGCTCGCCAAATGGGTGCCGATGTGATCCTGGATCCAGGCTCTGGCGACGTTCCTGCTGAGGTACGGCGACTGACGATGGGTCTTGGAGCCGATGTGGCCATCGAGGCACTGGGACAGCAGGCAACCTTCGAAAGCGCCCTGAGGAGCATTCGTCCGGGCGGAACGGTCTCCAGTCTCGGGGTGTACTCGGGGAAGCTCGAGATCCCATACGAGGCGTTCTCCGCTGGGCTCGCCGACAAGACCATCGTCACGACGCTTTGCCCGGGCGGCAAGGAGCGCATGGGCCGACTCATGAGGATGGTCGAAACAGGTCGCTTCGACCCGCTGCCTCTGATCACCCACAGGTACCCGCTCGATGACATCGGCGAGGCTTACCGACTCTTCAGCAATCGGCTTGACGACGTGTTGAAGGTCGCCATTCGACCATAGCCGCGATCAACCGCAAATGAGCCGCGCCAGCTTGGTGCGGCTCTTTCTGATACCTCGCTATCCGTTGATCGCAAGCAAGCGGCGATCCTGGTGCCGCAGCGCTCGTCTTCGGCCGCGAGCGTGCCCGCTTGTAACATTTGTGCCGAGCGCGGCCTGTGATCGCATGGCGGCGCAGCACGATCGTGCCGAAGGTCACTTTCGTTATATGAAATGAGACTTGCGCGCCTCGAACTCGAGCTCATCACGGAATCGCGGGTCGGCGATCGCGATCAACTGGCGGGCGCGCTCCGGAATCGAACGGCCATGGAGCTCAGCGATGCCCCATTCTGTGGCTACGGTCTGTACGTGCGCGCGTGTGGTGACGACTCCGGAGCCGGCCGCCAGGACGGGCACGATGCGCGACACAGCGCCGTCCATCGCGGTTGAAGGCAGCGCAATGATTGCGCGCCCGTCTTCGGCCAGGGACGCGCCGCGCATGAAGTCCATCTGGCCACCGACGCCGCTGTACAGGCGCGCACCAATTGAATCTGCGCAGACTTGTCCGGTCAGGTCGATCTCAATCGCGGAGTTGATCGCGACCATCCTTCGAAAGCGCCGGATCACGGTGGTGTCGTTGGTGTACTCGGCAGGTCGCATCTCGACCATCGGGTTGTCGTTCGCCCAGTCATAAAGTCGTTGGGTGCCGATCATGAAGGTCGCGACGACTCGGCCACGATTGATCTCTTTCGCCGAGCCATTCACGACTCCGCGCTCATGCAGATCGAGCACGACGTCGGTCATCATCTCGGTGTGCACGCCCAGGTCGCGCTTGTCGCCCAGAGCGTCGGCCACGGCTGAAGGGATCGCGCCGATACCCATCTGAATTGTTGCCTTGTTGGGCACGAGGTCGGCGACATAGCGTCCGATGCGACGTTCGAGGTCGCCAATTGGCGCAAGAGCGTGGGTGTATGGCGGCCGATCGACCTCGACGCCAAGATCAATGTCGTCGACATGCACGAAGCAATCTCCCAGCGTTCGCGGCATGGACTGATTGATTTGCGCAACAACTGTGCGTGCTGATTGGATCGCGGCAGGTAACGCGATCACGGACGTCCCCATCGAGCAGTAGCCGTGCGCATCGGGCCGTGACACATTGATCAATGCCGTATCGATCGGGATCGTTCTGCGTCGAATCAAGGCCGCGGCGTCGGAAAGAAAGACCGGGATGTACTCGGCTCGCCCGTCGTTCACCGCTTGACGCGCGTTCGGCCCGATGAACAACGCCTGGTGGACGAAATGCCCCACCATCTCAGGGTCCAGATGAGGCCCGGGCCCCTCAGTGTGGAAGTGAACGACTTTGACGTCCTGGAGCTCATCCGCGCGAGCGACCAGGGCATCTAGCAGAACGGAAGGCGTCGCGGCTCCGGCGTGGACGTAGACATGTTCACCCGATTGGACCCCGGCCACGGCCATCGCAGCACTGACGAGCTTCATACCGCCTCGTCCTTCAAGAAGATTGAGACGCTGCTGACGCCGCAGCCGATGTCGAGCACGATCGCAGGGTGACCAGACGACCGCAATAAGCGCAGCACACGCCAATTGTCGGTCAAGGCGGTGGCATCGAGACGGTCAACGTCGTTGTGCTCAGCCCACGCTACGGCTGGAGCAACAAGCCGCCGGCCGATGCCGTGCCCCTGCCAGGCGTCCGCCACGGCGACACTGATCTCGAGGCCGCCCTCGTCGGTGTCCGTCATGCACACATGACCCACGATGTGGTGCCCATCGGCATCGATTCGCTCGGCCACAAAGCCGGCCTCGTCGACGTTAAGCGAGCCGCACAGCTGGTGAGCTCCCGCCAGGTCCAGGCCCGCGGTGCACCCGAGAAAACGCGCTCGCCGCGAATCGACCGATAGCCCAGCGTAGAAGGCGACTAGCGCGCCCTCATCGGCGCTACGCACGGGCCGGATCCGGATGTTGTCCACGAGCCAATTACCGCTCATCTGCCACCCGAGGAGTAGAGCCGTTCGGCAGGACGACAAGGACCATTCGACACGTCGATTGTGCGGGCCGCCGACCGGAACACGAATCGAAAGACGGCCCGGCTGCGGACGGGCCGTCTTTCTGGTGCCTGAGTCGGTTTACGAGACCCGAGCCTCAAGGCTCCGGTTCATCGGAAGATCAGGCCGGCATCGGCGCCGGAATGGCCTTCGGCACCCGGACCTTGACCTTCTCGGGACGAGCCACCCAGACCATGCCAGCGCCGGCCAGGACGAACCCGAAGCCGATGGCTGCGAACAGGCCTGCGAGGCCCAGGCCCAGCTGCAGTGTCGATGCGGTGACGGCACCGACACCCAACTGGCCGATCAGGGCCAGCGGCAGTGGCGACCACGCCAGTCCGCGCACTGCGGCGTCGACTGGGTTCGCGTTGTTGAAGTCGGCGTAGTAACGACCGTCGACGGCGACCTGGGTCCCGGCGGTGGCGACGACGTTGCCGTCAGCGTCCTTGATGTCGGTCGGCAGCGTCACCGTCGCGCTGAGGGTGTGCTCGCTGATCGCGGCCATCTGGTACATGTACTCGCCTGGGGTGTTCACGATCGGATCATTCGGGTTGAAGTCGCCCGAATTGGCCGCGTAGCCCCAGTCCTTGGTCAGCAGGTTCATGATCGTCTGTGCCGCAGCCGGGTCGCCGTGGTCGAGTAGCTGGCCCTGGTCGTTGTATGCCAAAGTCACGCCCTGTGCCGCGCTGAACGCGTTCAGCGCTCGCGTGCCTTCCTGTGTCTTGACGAACGCGTACCCCGCAGCGACAAAGAACGCCAGCCCGAATACGGCGATAACGATTCCTAGCTTGGTGAGCTTCTTTTCCATTGGAGTCCTCTCCTTCGCAGCAATGCCTGATTGGCTGCGTCTAAGTTCGGTGAGACGCGCTGCGAGCAGGAGTGGCGAAAGGCCCGAAGTCGGGTGCCGTTTGGCACCCACCGGGCCTTTCGCAGAGCATCAATGTCACGTTCGCCGGTGACGGCCTCAGTGCGTGATCACGCTGACGCGCCCTTTCATCCACGGATGAGGTGTGCAGGCGTAGTCAAAATCCCCCGGCATATCGAACGTGTACGAAAACGTCTGGCCCGTCGCCAGATTGCCCGAATCGAACGACCCGTCGGCCGCAGTCACGGTGTGGACCATGCCTGGATCGTCGTTTGTCCATGTAACCGTGGCGCCAATCGGCACCACGAGCACGTTCGGAACATAGTCGGGAGGATTCTCCGTATCGGCATATTCGTCCGGCGCGTTATCCGGCTGGTAGGTGCCGGCACCGGGCGCGATGCTCACCGTGTACCCCTCGCCAGGGGAGCTAGCCGGGCCCGATGGAGACGCAGATTCTGACGGAGACCCAGATTCTGACGGCGTGACGGAGGGCGAAGGCATGTCCATCGAAGGCATGACCGTGGGCGTGATGCCGGGGGCAGCAGTCGCGGCAGGAAAGCCTTGATAGATCTCCGGATCTGGATCGCCGGTGATGACGATCTGACCGATCGCACCCTTGTCGAATGCCCGCGCCAAGGCATGATCGACAAGCACGACCGTCTGCGGAACACGGGCCACCAGATCGACCACTGTGCCGCCGCCGGCGGGTACGAGAACGGTCTGGATGCCGCGCAGCGGCGCATTAAGGAGGCCGCCGTCTTCCCACACCCGATCCCAGTGTGAGCCAATCGGATGGAAGTTCGAATCGAGGTTCAGGCCCGCGTTAACGAAGTAGATGCGCATCGTCTCGCCGACCTGCATCTTGGGCGCGTTGGCGCCGGTCAGTGAACCTACCGCGCCGTTGAAGACGACGTACGTAGGCGACTCGTTAGTGATTGCTGTGCGATCTGTGGTCAGCGTGCCGCCGCTGTCTGTCGTGTAGTACTCCGACTGGACCATGTACAGCTCGTGCTCGACCTTTGGCAGTGGCTGCACCGGGTCGACGAGGATGCCGCCATACATGCCCTGTGCAATGTGAGTCGGCACGTCACCGGCAGCGCAGTGGTACATGAACATGCCGGGGTAGAGCATGCGCGCCTCTATCGTCGCGCTTTGGCCCGGGGCGACAGTTGTGTCGGCCGCCCCGCCGCCCTGGCCGGTAACGGCATGGAAGTCGACGTTGTGTGGCATCGTGCCATCGTTCGTGAGGGTGAAGCGCAGGATGTCGCCCACGCGCGCACGAATGATGGGCCCGGGTGTGCCTGTCGTGACGGTCGAGTCGCCGTGCAGTCGGTAACCCCAGGTCGTGTATTGCGTTCCATTTGGGTCGATCGCCTGTACGCCCTCGACGACGTCAAAGTGAACCTCAACGATGGCCTGATTTGTACGCGTGGCCGCCGCCGGAACATTCGGCGCGTACGCGACATTGGTCTCGCCCGCAGGTACT
>JBBQEC010000122.1:0-7512 GCA_038320305.1 Candidatus Limnocylindrales bacterium
CCGGCTGGTTTGCTGTACTTCGATGGCGCCTCTGTTGGCGACACTATTGAAACGTCTTCCCTGGGCCTATTTGCCTCCCCTTCGCTGGGATGTCGACGGCGGCGGGGGTTTTCCCCGGCCGCCGTTCTCACAATTGGTCGATTCGAGGCAGCTGCCTCGAGACCTACTGGCCTCCGCTCAAGGCGGTCGTGATGGCCGCTGCGGTCGCGGTCACGACCGGGTCAGCCATGAACGTGCCGTTGGTCACTTCCGCCAAGAAGGCATCACCGAATGCCTTCTGAACGTCCGTGTAATGGGGCATGAAGCCTGAGCCGGGCTTCGCGTACTGAGCTCCCTTGGTGATCACGTCAAACCCTTCCGGGACGGCGACGTCAGAGCGCGACGGGACGGCGATCCCGCCGCTCGTCCACAGGGCCATGCCGTCCGGTCCGGTCAGGTACTGGGCAACTGTCCAGCCCTGGTCCTTGTTGACACTGTCGGCGCCAATGCCATAAGCGGCCGTGTACGAGATCGTCATGGGCTTGGCGATGCTGCCCTGCGGCATCTCCGCAAATGACCAGTTCATGTCCGGATACGTGCTGTCCATGAAGCCCTTGAGCCAGCCGCCCTCGAAGACGATGGCGACGTTGCCCTTGCCCAGCTGCTCGCCGCACCAGCTACCCGACGGTGCAACGATGCCAAGGCCGTCCTTGAACAGGTCCATGTACCACTGCACCGCAGCCTTTGAGGCTTCTGCGCTGATCTGCTCGGTCTTGCCGTCGGCGCTCAGCAGCGAGCCGCCCTGGGCGTACAGGAAGGCCAGACCACGGTCGAGACCGGGATTGAGGCACATGGGCGCCTGGAGGTTGCCGGTGCCCTTCAGGCTTGTAGCCGTCTGGACCAGCTCGTCAAGCGTCGTTGGCGGCGTCGTCACAAGGTCCGCGTTGTAGGCCATCGCGATGGTATTGCCGTCCTTGGCGATGCCGTAGGTCTTCCCGTCGGGGCCCTTGAACGTGTCCTGGTAGCCGGGGAAGAACGTGCTCATGTCGAAGCCCTGGTTGTTGATGTAGTCGTCCAGGGGCGCCAGGAAGCCCTGGTTGATCCAGTCGATAGCCGTGTCGCCGTTGACGTAGAACAGGTCTGGCGGATTGTGGGCGCCAAAGCGCGTCACCATCTGGGCTGCGTAGTCGCCTGAGACGTCAGTATTGGTCACCGAAACGTCGGGGTATGTCAGCGCGAAGCCCTGGAGCGCGCACTCGAGCGCCGTGTTCTCAGCCGGGGATGAATCCCAGTGGCCGAGATCGGCACTGCCCGAGACGCCGCCTGGGTCGAACGTGCCACCGGTTACGGCTTGGCCGGCGGTCGCGTTGCATGCAGCCGCCACTGGGCTGCTTGATGGTGCCGCAGTCTCGGCAGGACTCTCGGCCGCCATGCTTTCCGCGGGACTCTCTGCGGCCATGCTTTCCGCCGCCATTGACGCTGGAACACTCGCCACCGCCGTTGCGGCTGGCGTCGCGGCGTGGCTCGCCGGTACTACTGATGCTGCCGTGGTGGGCGGATTGAGCGTGGGCGCCGTTGAGGCGCTACCCCCGCCACAGGCAACGACCAGCAGCGCGAACGAGCTCAGCACCACGAATGGTCGTCTTGCCATCGTTCCTCCTCGAGAACTAGGCGCGCGCAAACACGGAGCGCGCGAAGACCGCTGTATCGGCCACCACTGTCTCAGAAAGAGCGCGCGGTACGTGACTGGCGACTTCGCGCGCGCGTTGCATCGACGTGTCACCCACCGGTCTCGCGTCAACTGAGCTGCGGAATGACCTCCCGGCCGTAGATCTCGAGGGTCTGTTCTTCGTCGCCATTCATCAGGTAGATGTTGAACTGGTCGACACCGGCATCGGCGAGGGCGCGCAGCTTCTCGATGTGCGCCTCGACCGAACCAATGACGCTGAAGCGGTCGACGACCTCGTCGGATACGAACGTGGCATTAGAGGAACCGACTTCGGCGTGATGCAGGTAGTCGTAGCCCTCGCGATCGCGGACGTAGCCGGTCAGCGACGGCGGCAGGTCCTTGGGGTCGTAGCGGTTGACCAGGTCAACCACGTGATTTGAGACGAGTGCCGGGAACCAACGCACGCGATCCCTGCACATCGCCAGGTCGCCGACGTGGGCGGGCGCGGCCGCCATGACCTTGATCTCCTTTGGATCGCGCCCTGCCGCCTGCGCCGCGTCGCGCAGCTGGGTGACGAACCAACGAATGAGATCCACGTCCGCGAGCTGGAGGATGACGCCGTCGGCGATGCGCGCGGTCAGCTCGAGTGCCTTTGGGCCATAGCCGGCGATCCACACGGGCAGCTTGTCGCCGCGCGTCCAGGTGAAGTGCAGCTCAGTTCCGTCTTCGTCCACCTTGCCACCGCCGACGAGAGTGCGGATCAGGTTGACGGCTTCCTCGAGATGGGCCAGCGTCGTGGGCTTCTTGCCCATCACGCGCCGCGCCGAGTCGCCCCGGCCGATGCCAAGGACCATTCGGCCGCCGCTGATCTCGTCGAGCGTCGTCACTGGCGACGCAGTCACGCTCGGGTCGCGCGTCGCTGGGTTGGTCACGCACGTGCCCAGGCGCATCTGCGTCGTATTCAGCGCCATGACCGTCAGCAGCGGATAGGGATCGCGCCACAGGACGTGCGAGTCGAACATCCAGCCGTAGCCAAACCCGGCCGCCTCGGCCTGTTTCGTAAGCGCGACGGTCCGCTCGAATGGATGATCCGGCTTGAGCGTGAATCCAAATTCCATACCTGTCGCGAGCCCCTCTTTTGGTGAGTCGCGAAGCATACGACGGCGTCTTACGGAATCCAGCCGGTTTGGCGCGACCACTCTTCGGCAACAAGAACGACCGCGTCGATGAACGGACCCTTGTCGTCGTTGTAGGCGATGCGCTCGGTCTGGTGCTGCATCGCCAGGCGCAGCTTCATCTTGCCGTATTCGGCCGCAACCTCGGGGTGGGTGCGCAGGTAGTCGCGGAACAGCAGGTGCACGCGCTCCCAGTCGGAGCCGATCTCGCACACATGAACCTGGTAATCCCGCGGCGTTCCGGCCGGAGGTCGGAAGTATCGATGGCCGGGCTCGATGAAACGTAGCTCAAAGCCCTGCTTCTCGATCGGCGCGCGGAAGGCGTCGTCGTCATCCACATCCGGCACTGAAACCTGGATGTCGACGATCGGCTTGGCCGGGATGCCCGGGATGGAGGTCGAGCCGACATGCTCGATGCGCACCGCCGTATCGCCCAGCGCGCCGGCGAGCTTCTGGCGCATCTTCTGGAACGCCTCCAGCCACCTGGGGTCCCACGCGACGAGCTCGATCGCCTCTGTGGGGCGCCGTCGGCTGGTCGGAACGACCTGGCCACCGGCAGCGATGGAATCCTTGAACTGAGGCACGTCTGTTACTCCGTGGTGCTGCCTTCGCCGTGCATCCACGGCGTATAGGCGATGCCGACGAGGAGACCTTCGGGGCTCATCAGGCGCGCGGTCGTCTGGCCCCACTCTTCCGTCGTCGCCGCGCGCACCAGCTTCAAGCCTTTGCCCTCGAGCTCCTTGGCCGCCTCCGCCACCTCGTCCGCAGATCCCACGTCGAGCTCGATCCATGCTTGCGGAACGGGCACGTCTACCGGCCATTCGGCCGTACCGAATGTGTTCTCCGCGGCATGTGCGAGCGGCCAGAGCGCGAAGGCGTTGACGCCGCCCATGTTGTCCAGGCCCCAGTAATCGGGAGCGATCTCGTGCAGATTGAGGCCAAGCGCCGACCACCAGCTCCGACTCTCCGCGGGATCCCGAACGATCGGTCCGAAGCCGGCGACGAACTCGATCTTCACGCCGACGTGGCTTCCTCGAGTGCAGCTGCGAAGCGCGAGATGGCTCGGTCGACCATGGGGTCCGACGCGGTCAGGCTGAGGCGGAACCATCCGGGCACTTCGACGACGGTGCCGGGCAGGACGAGCACCTTGTGCTCGCTGAGAATCCGCGTGAACGCCTCGTCGTCAGGGATCGGCGAGCGTGCCATGACGTAAAAGGTTCCCTGTGGCCAGGTCGCTTCGTAGCCCATGCCACGCAGCGCGCCCACCAGCCGTCCGCGGCGCTTCTCGAGCGCGGCGATGCTGATGCACTGGTCCTCGATGTCGGCCAGGGCGTGCTGGAGGTCCGCGTTGGGGAATGCGTAGCCGGCCGCGAACTGGGTCACGAAGGCGTCGTCGCGCATCGTCTCGCGGCCGGGCATGTTCGGTGGCCAGGTGAAGTAGCCAATGCGCATGCCCGGTGCGAGCAGTTGCTTCCCGTACGAATAGGTCACGAACGTGTAGGGATAGACCTCTGCCGGCGTGTGGAACTCCACACCGTCGAAGACGATGCGCCGGTAGGGCTCGTCACTGATGATGTAGATGGGATGGCCGATCTCCTCCGACTTGCGCGTCAGCAGGTCGGCCAGAGCCTGCAGCTCGTCGAGCGTTACGACTCGGCCGCTCGGGTTGTGCGGTGAGTTCAGGATCACGACCTTCGTCCGCGGCGTGATCGCGTGCTCGATGAGCGCGGTGTCGATCGGACAGTCCGGCATGTTCAGCTTGACGCGGACCGGTACACCGTCCGATGCGAGGATCAGCTGCTCGTAGAAGAACCAGGGCGGTGACAGGAAGATCGCCTCGTCGCCGCTCTCGAGCAACGTCCGCAGGCTGACTGCGATCGCGGCAAAGCCGCCGTTGGTCATGTTCACATCGAGCGGATCCCAGTCGAGGCCGGTCAGGTTGCTCATCGTGCGCGCCACGACCGTGGTTGCCTCGGGCTCGCTCAGCTTGTAGGCGAACCAGTCCTTGTTCTGCGGCTCAAGGTTGCGTCGGACCGCGTCAACGTAGCTCGGCATCGCGAACTCATGCGGGTTGCCAACAGCGAAGTTCGCCGTGTCGGGGTCCTTCTCGAGCGTTGCATAGGCGCCGTTGAAGAAGCGCAGGAACGGGGCGACGGATTGGCGCAGTACGTCTGCGCGTCGAACTGCAGTCACGGCCATCTGGGCATGGTACCGATCAGGCACCATTACCTCCATGACTCGCGTGGTTGTCGCCGGCGGGGGAGCTTCTGGCGCACTTGTGGCGGCGAATCTTTTGCGCCTGGGCGGGTCGGATTTGGACATCGTCGTGGTCGAGCCACGTGCCGAGCTCGGCCCAGGGGTCGCCTATTCGACGCTTGATCCATGGCATCGGCTGAACGTGCCGGCAATCGGGATGAGCGCATTCGCGGACGACCCAGAACACTTTGCGCGCTGGTCGGGAGCCGCGAACGAGTCGTTTCTCACGCGGATTGAATACGGGCGCTATCTCAAGTCGGTGCTGAACGAGGCGGTCGCCTCGTCGTCTGCCCGGCTGCGCCATGTCAGATCGACGGTCGAGCGCGTCCGCGAGGGCGCAGGAGGCGCGGGCGGCGCGGCTGGCGGTGGTGCGGCCGGCGGCCGTGCGGCTCGCGGCGGCGCGGCTGGCGCAGAGGGCGCGGCTGGCGCAGAAGGCGCGGGCGGCGCGGCTGGCGGCGTTCGCGTGACTCTCGAGTCGGGCGAGGAGGTCACGGCGTCAGCGCTCGTGCTGGCCACCGGCGTCGAGTTGCCGTCGCGACTTGCGTATCTCGAACCGCTCGCCGCGGACGGCAGGGTGATCACCGACCCATGGGCCGCGGGCGCGCTCTCGACGATCAGGGACGGCGACGCGGTCGGGGTCATCGGCTCGAGCCTCACCGCCATCGACGTCACGGGCTCGATCCTCAACGCACACCTGCACGCCACGGTCGTTGCCCTGTCGCGGCATGGCAACCTTCCGCTTCGTCACGAGGACCCGTGGCGGCCACGACTGCCCGGGCCGGTCTTCACGATCGATGAGTTCTTCGCGTTCGACTCGCCGTTCGAGGACGCTCTCGAACAGATCCGTTCCTTTGGCGACGATTGGCCGATCGCGCTCGACTCACTGCGGCCGATCAGCCAGGCGCTGTGGATTGCAATGGACGACTCGATGCGCGACGAGTTCCTCGCTCACTATCGAAACCAGTGGGACACCCACCGCCACCGGATCGCACCGGAGATCGCGCGCGATCTCGACCGCTGGACGGACGAGGGCCGGTTCGCGGTGAGTGCTGCGGCCATCGAGCGTGTGGAGCGGGTGGAACGCGTCGGGCGCATGGAGCGCGTGGAGCGTGTGGAGGAGGTCGGCGGCCGTTTGCGGCTTGTCGCTCCGGTCGGGGCGTGGGTCGTGGACCACATCGTCGTCGCCGTCGGACCTGATCCGGACGCTACGGCCAGTCCGCTTCTGGGAGCTGCCATTGCCGACGGACTGATGAGGCGAGGGTCGCATGGCATCTCAATCGATGTCGATCCGGCCACGGGCCGAGTGCTCGATGATGACGGCGAGCCCAGGTTGTCCGCCTATGCCATAGGCGCGCTACGCAAGGGCGCGCTGTGGGAGACGCTGGCGCTCCCGGAGATCCGCGACCAGGCTGCAGACGTGGCGCGCAGGCTCCTCGCGGAGAGTCGGTGATGGCCGAAGACCAGTGGGTTTCGCCGCTGTTCGTGTCCACGTTCGGTACGGGCCGACCCGTTTTGTGCGTGCATGGCATCGAGTCGCACGGCCTGCGCTATTTCGGTCTGGCCGCACGCGTGGCCGGCATCCGCGTCGTTGCGCCCGACCTGCGCGGCCACGGCCGATCGCCCAAGGCCGGACCGTGGACGATCGCTCAACACATCGGCGACCTGCTCCCGATCTTGCGCGTGCTCGGCCCGCAGACGATCGTGCTCGGCCACTCGTACGGCGGCCTGATTGCGTGGGAGCTGACGCGTGCCGCGCCTCGTGACGTGGCCGCCCTCGTGCTCGTGGACCCGGCGATCAACGTGTCCGCGGAGCTCGCCGACGCAAGCGTGACGTACGAGTATTCGTCTGTGGGTCACTCGTGGCCGAGCGAGGCAGAGGCTTGCCTGCCACGGGCGTGTGGTCCGCGGCCCTCGACGCCGCCGTGGCACTCGAGCGTGGGGACGACGGACTCGCGCGCCCGGTCGTGGCACTCGAGCGTGGGGACGACAGACTCGTGCGCCCGGTCGTGGCACCTGACGCCGTCCTGGCCGGCTGGCGTCAGATGCAGCAGCCGCTGCGGTCGAGTGGCTTTCGCGGGCCAACGTTGCTGGTTGAGGCGGGCCGCGAGCACGGCAGGTTCGCTTCGGCAGCCGTAATCGCAGCGATCCACGGGCAAGTCGGCGACGACTTCGAACACGTGGTCGCCGACGCGACGCACCCCATCCCGTCCGACTATCCCGACGAGCTCGCCACTGCAGTCGCCCCATTCGTCGCGAGTTTGGCCGCCGCATCTGCGTAGCCGCGGTACCTGGGCCGGGCAGTCAGCGCCTCGTCGAGCGAGATCCACGCGCGCTGGCGACCGTCTGCAAGCGGATCGAGGACGACGAGCGTCGAGGCGGCGCCGGCCCTAGGCGGTTTGCCTTGCCACCACCCATCGAACGTCTGCGCCGCAT
>JBBQEC010000123.1:0-7494 GCA_038320305.1 Candidatus Limnocylindrales bacterium
GTGGATCTGGCACACGTAGCTGTATGTGCCGGGCGTATCGAACTCGATCGAGACGGAGTTGCCGATGAGCGTATAGCCACAGGAAGGGCCGCCATCAAAGATGATGCGATGGTTCGTCTCACTGTTGTTTGTCCACGTCACGGAATCGCCAGCGGAGATTGTCTCGTCGGAAGGATTGAGCGCGTGGCTGCCCTCCATTGAGATTACCGGTCCGCCGGCTGCTGCGGCCGGCGCACAGTCTGCCGCGGCCCCATGAGCGCCTGGACGAGTGGTCGCCACACGCCCCGGAGCGGTGGCCGCGGCGCCAGTGTTGTTACCGGCCCCGGTGGTGGGCGCCGCGCCCGAACCTCCTCCACACGCCGTTGCGAACAGCAGGACAAGGACGGCGGCTGAACCAGCGAGCAAGCGCATTTAGTTTTTCCCTCTGTTCGACATTGTGACGGATCGATCTGACTGGGCTATCACATCACGGTACTGAATCCGCAGCCGCATTACCAGCGTTCCCAGCGCACAACGTCCGCTAAGTCGTGGCGACCACCCGCGCGCGGGGATCGATCGATCAGCCGACTTTCTGGCGGATAGCCGAAGTTGAGGATGTATTCGCAGTGCTGCTCGTGCGGGTAGCCCAGGATCTGGCGGCACGCGTCCTGTTCGTAGACAGTCGCAGGGACGGAACCGACGCCGCGGCCCCAGGCGACCAGCATCATGTTTTGCGCGGCGCGCCCCAGGTCCCAGATAACCGACAGGGGCGCGTCGAGCGCGCGAGGATCAGGCGTGACAAGAGCGATCGCCGCGGCGCCACCGGCCAGATGCCCGGCAGACGCGCCGACCGCGGCCAGGGCTACCAGCCGATCGCGGCTCTGGACGACGATGAACTGCCAGCGCTGGACGTTCTTCGACGATCCCGCGTGGCGCCCCGCGTCGAGGATCGAACGCAGGTCGTCCCCGGCCAGCGGCTGGCTGCTGAAATGCCGGATAGCACGCATCCGGGTGACGGCCTCGTCGACGTCCACGGCGGCGAGTCTAGACTGCGCCAATGGCCAAGTCCGCCAAGTCCGCAGCGGTCAAGTTCCCCAAGGTCGTCGAGGTGGTCGTGGAGATCCCCGCCGGCAGCCGGAACAAGTACGAGTTCGATGAGCACGCCGGCGTGATGCGCCTCGATCGCGTGCTGTCATCGGCAGTCTTCTACAACTTCGAATACGGCTTCATCGAAGGGACGCGCGCCGACGACGGTGACCACACCGATGCCCTGATCCTGCTCCGCGAACCTACCTTCACCGGCTGCCACATTACGTGTCGACCGGTCGGGGGCCTGCGCATGCGCGACGACAAGGGCGATGACTTCAAGGTCCTGTGCGTGGCACTCAGCGATCCGCACCACGATCACATCAAGCGCCTCGACCAGGTCTCGGCGCAACGTCTGCGCGAGATCGAGCACTTCTTCGCTACGTACAAGCTGCTCGAGGACAAGCGCGTCGACGTTTACGGTTGGAGCGAGCTGGATGCTGCACTGGACGTGCTGCGCGATGATCGCAAACGCTGGCTGACTGAGATCGAATTGACCACAGCCTCGGCTGAGACCGGCCACTAATCGATCGAGACCGGAGCACGGATGGCGCGCAGGCCGGAGCTGCTGGAAATCGCGGGTCGGGAAGTTGCGATAAGCAACCCCGACAAGGTCTTCTTTGCCGAGACCGGCTACACCAAGCGCGACATGGTCTCGTACTACATGGCTGTCGCGGACGGTGTGTTGCGCGGCGCCGCCGGCCGGCCCATGGCCCTCAAGCGCTTCGTCAACGGGGCCGCCGGCGAGTTCTTTTTCCAGAAACGGGCGCCCGAGTCACGGCCGGCGTGGATCGAGACGGTCGAGCTCTACTTCCCGTCAGGCCGCACGGCGGATGAGATCGTCCTGCGCGACGCAGCCCAGCTGGCATGGATCATCAACCTGGGCTGCATCGATCTCAACCCGCACCCGGTGCGCGCAGAGGACCTCGATCACCCCGACGAGCTGCGCGTCGATCTCGATCCAGTCCCCGGCGTGCCCTGGGATCACGTCCGACGCGTCGCGCTCGTGACGAATGAGGTCCTCCGCGACGTGGGTCTCGTCGGTTGGCCCAAAACGTCCGGATCGCGCGCCATCCACAGCAACATCCGCATCGAGCCGAACTGGAACTTCGCCCTGGTCGGGCGCGCGGCGCGCGCTATCGCTCGCGTGGGCGCGCCCCGCGCGCCCGACATAGCCACGAGCAAGTGGTGGAAGGAGGAGCGCCACGGCGTTTTCCTCGACTACAACCAGAACGCCAAGGACAGAACTGTCGCCTCTGCCTATTCGATCCGCCCACTGCCCGATGCGCGGGTGTCGATGCCGTTGCGCTGGGAGCAGGTCGCCGACGTCGAGGCGGCCGACTTCACGCTGGCCACGGTCCCTGCGATCTACGCCCGCGACGGAGACGCTCATGCCGGCATTGACGAGGCGGTGGGATCCCTCGAGGGATTGCTGGAGCTCGCCGATCGACACGAGGCGGAGGGGTTGGGCGGCGACGCTCCGTGGCCGCCCAATTACCATAAGCAGGAGTCGGAGCCGCCTCGAGTTCAGCCTTCGCGCCAGCGCCGCGCGACTGAGGAATACAACACTCCAGAGGCGGAGGCGGCGCGCGAGAAGTCGCGCAGCGCGATGGAGAAACGCTTCGAACGTGAGGCGGAGAGTCGCGCCGCAGAGCGCGCGGCTGGTTACGGCCGAGCGCCAACACCGACCGGCAGACGGGTTTCCGCCAAGCCACTCGTCGAGATAGCGCGCGCCGCGAAGAAGGTCGAGGCGGTCGCCGGCCTGGAGCGCTGGCAGAGCCGCCACGCGGAGATCGTCGAGTTCCTTGAACCGGCTGACATTCTGACCGACTCGATGCGCGGCAGGAATACGACATGGACGCGCATCCGCGTCAACCTTGAGCACGTGCCGGAAGATCAGCGACCTGAACAGGAATCGCTTGAAGTCGACTACGACCCCTGGGCTTGAAGAATGATCTGCGGTAACTGCGGCTTCCAGAACACGCCAGGCGACGAGTTCTGCGGCTCTTGTGGGCATTTCCTCGCCTGGACCGGCGATCAGGCTGGCCAGCACGACGCAGCGATCGGGTCGAGCCTCGCCGGATCGGCTGGCGACCCACCAGCAGGCACTCCGGGTGCTCTGCCCTCGGAGTTCCCGACGGTCGTCGGGCTGCCCGCAGGATCCGCGCCGCCCGCAGGATCCGCGCTGCCCGCAGGATCCGCGCCGCCCGCAGGATCCGCTTCGCCGCCGCCGGGCGTCGACGACCCGCCGCAGGCACAGCCCCAGGCGGCCATCAATTGGCCCGCCGGTCTGCAGCGGTGCGATGTGTGTGGCACGGCCAACGAGCTGTCGCGCGCGTTCTGTCTGAATTGCGGTTCGAAGTTGAAGAGGGCCGGCACGACGACGGGCGCCGCCCTGGCCGTGGCGGCCGCGCGGGCCGAGCGTCGCCGCGGGACGCTCATGGTCCTGTATGTCATCGGCGGCGTCTTCCTCTTCGTCGTGGCAGCGGCCGCGGCGTTCGTCGCGTTCGGCGGTTTGTCGCCGGCCACGACTGCACCGCCGGTCACTCAGGCCGCGTCAGTGGTGGAGGCCAATCCAAGCGCGTCCCTGATCGCGCCGGGCAGCGCGCTTGCCAGCGAGGGCTTGTCACCGACCGATCAGCCGATTGCTACATCACCGGCGTCGCTCGAGCCACCGGCCACGCCTGTGCCCTCGACTCTGGTGACTACTCAGCCGCCTGAGACGGCGCCACCTGCGACCGTGCCGCCGGCGGGCGGGTTCGTGTGCGCCGCGTCGACGTTTGGCGCGTCGCAACCCGGCGGCTGGAGGATCGTCCGCTCGCATTGGAGCCACAAGGGACCTGCCGACACCCTGACGCTCGAGATGCAGCCCTCTGACTCGGTGTCGAGCGCGAGCGTCGATGCCAGCATCTTGCCGCCCGATCAGGTCGAGCTGACCTACGGCGTGCCTGGTCCCAGCTCTGGCGAGGTCGCCGTCGTCCTCGCTTTCAATGACTCAGTCGGGCTGAGCACCCCGTTCGGATCATCGGTCGGCTACAAGGCACTCCAGGAATTCCAGATGTACCGCAACGCCGGCCGCGTCTACCTGGTCATGGGCGTCAACGGCAGTGGCTGCTATGGCCTTGCGTCGGACGCTTGGACGACTGGATTGAGCGCCGCGCCGGAGTTGGTGGTGTCGCTCCAGCACTGATCCCCACGGCGCTTGATCAGCGCCTGAGGATGATCGGCGGCTGGTCTGAGGGATCGCCGCCGAAGATCGTGTACGCCAGCGGTGATCCCTGGCCCGCGGAGACGAGCAGTGTCGCCTCAGCGCCCGGAAATGCATTTGGGTTGGCCTGTGTACCAGCCGTCATGTCGCGTAGCCCTTCAAAGTCGTGGGCGAAGATCACCACTTGGTGATCGAACGTGCCGTCGGCGCCGACGGTGACATCTATTGGCCGCCCGGCACCTATTCCATAGCTCCACTGCAGCTCGATCTGCTTACCGGCGGGAAAACCCGAGCCGTGGACCATGACCACGAAGCCGGGCGCGGCGGCGCCGGGAGCAATCGTCAGCAGGGTCGCGGTGCAGGGCACGCCGAAGCTCGCGAATGTCTGATCGAGCAGGCTGTTGGCGTCCGCTTGCTGTGCTGCGATGCGATATGCCCCGGCCGGATGAGCGGCGGGCGTGATCGTGGCGTCGATGCGTCCGTTCGCATTCGCAGTTGTCGAAAACTGCTCGGCGGTGCCATCAACGTCGAAGATGAGCTGGACGAACCCAGGAATGAAGCCGCGGCCGATCACCTCGATCGAGTACTGCCCAGGATTGACGTTCACGTCGTCACCGCAGTTGGGCTTGACGGCCGTGATCCTGGCTGATGGCGCCGCGCAGGGGACATTGAAGGGCGGGACGCTGCCGTCAACCAGTGCGCCATTGACCTGCTGCTGGACGCTGACACCGTACGTACCCGCGGGCCGTGCCGCGATGTTCAACGTCGCGCTGAAATTACCCAATTGGTCGGATGCCACCTGCGCTGTCTCGGGCGTGTAGGTGGGGCCGCTCAAACCATCTGGATCGAACGTGACCGTGATCGGCGAATTCGGCTGGAATCCACCACCGCGCACCTGTAGCTGGAATACCTGGGGCTGATCGCCGCTGAACTGCGGCGCGGCGCACGTCGGGTTGAGGGTGACGGTCTCGGGCGGCGGACACTCGACCGTGAACGTGGCATGCGTGTAGTGCAGGATCGGGCTGTCGTTCTGTTGCGTGACCTCGACGTCGTACGTACCAGGCCCGCGCGCGTACGGCGTGATCTCGAACGGCCCAAACGTGCCGTCGTCGTTGACCGGCCCAGAGTTGTCGAAATATTCGGCCTGGCCGGCACTGTCGAAGATGATGCCAACCGGGAGCGTAGGTTGGAAGCCTGACCCGGCGACCTGGATCGAATACCGATCGGGCGCGCTCCCGGCCACGTTGCACGTCGGTGAGAGCACCGCCTGCGAACACGGCGCGACAAAGCCTGTGGAGGCCATCTTGCCTGGCGGGCCACTGTCGATGACCGATCCTGGCTGCGAGGCGACAACTCTGTACGCGCCGTTGGCCGGAACGCTGAAAGTGAAGTCAAAGCTGACTGCGTTGGGATCCGCGGGCGACGTTGGGCCGGCTTGGCCGTAGACCGTTTGGCCATCGAACAGGTCGAGGACCTGGACCGTGATCGGCAGCTCGGGCAGGAAATCGGTCAGGTCGACGTGCATCGCTATCGGCGACGCTGCCGGCCCGCAGTCGGGCGCGATGCGGATCGAGCCGAGCGTCACGTCGCAGGGCAGGTTCACGAACGTCGACGCGATCGCGTTGTCAGTCACCCCCAGATCGGTGTAATACGCGTCGATCTCGTAGCTCGGCTGACGCGCGATCTCGTTGACCGTCAGCGCGACTTCGAATGCGCCCGCCGGCCCCGGGCTGATTGCTTCAGCTCCCGGCGCCTGGCCGCCGTTGAAATAGACCATCACCGTTCGCCCGGCCTCGAAGCTGAAGCCACGGACGGTGATCGCGATAGTGTCGCCGTCAGCGTTCTGAGGCAGTGGCGCGCAGATGGGATCGACGGTCAGAACCGGATACTCGGCAAGTGGATCTGCCCGCGCGGGCAGCGGGCTACCGGCGGCGAAGATGCCAATCGCGAGCAGCGCACCGAGCACGATTGCGATCGGGCGCCGGGCACCCACTAACGTTGGTAGCCCGAGTAGTACACGGATGCGCCGGCACAAGCGTTGGGGTCGTCACAACCGATTCCGAGCGACTGCCCGGAGGCGACCACGATCGGCGTCACGAAGTGGAAGTCGAGGTCCCGGAAGTTCTCCAGGCGGAGCACAAGCAGCGGCTGCCCGGAGCGCTCAAGTCGCAGCTCACCCGTTGCCGTATCGGATGGGTTCGAGAAGACGAGGTCAGTTACAAAGACCGTCTTGCCCGGCGGCACCTGCAGCGACGCCTGACCAAAGACGAGGCGTCCGTCAGTTGGTACGCCGCCGCCCGCGAGAGGCGGCGCCGACCCGACATTCGTCACGCTGCCCGGCGAAGATCCGGGCGCGGGCGTGGAACCGCCGCCGCCTCCGCCGCCACCGGCAGGCGGCTGGTTCGGTGGCGTGATGCCTGCCGCCTGAAGCGCCTGGTTGGTCTGTTGCAGGGCCGTGGACTCGACAGCCGGCTTGACCAGGAAAAGCCAGAGCAGGACGAGCGCCGCAAGGATGCCCAACAACAGCAGCAGCGCCTTCATGATCCATGGCGGCAGGATCGACTCCTGGACCATCGTGCCATCGACCGTGACCGGTGTCGGCCCGGCGCCTTCGAGCAGGACCTGGAACGGCCGTGTCAGCGGCTGGCCGCGCCAGAACGAGCTCTTTGGCTTGACGCCGATCTTGGCGAACGTCGCGGTGCCGGGTGGAGCTACCACTCCGGGCGGCCGCAGATCGAAATTCAGCAGACGATCGGAATCAACGGCGCTGATGGTCGCGTTGATCGGCGCGTTGCCGCGGTTGTCGATGGCCAGGTCATGAGACGCGCCGCGCCGGCCGCGCGACGTCCGCGGCGCGAGCTCGGCGAAGATGTCATTGAAGGGCGCGATGTCGAGCACGCCTTCCTCGACGACGGAGCCCGCGGGGTCCTCCTTGGAAATGACGTGGACACCGAAGGGCAGCTGCCCCGCCGGCACCTGTGCGGAGCGAGGCGGGCTGAACGTGATCGATACGGCATCTTCCGCGCCTGGGAAGAGCGACAGCGACGGTGGCGTGACCGTCGACCATGCCTGCGCGTCGCCCAGGATCTGGAATGTGATCTGGTCGACGACCGAGCCGGTATTGCGCGCCCGAAGCTGAACAGTGGCCTGGCTGCCCGGCGTCACGGCGACGAGCCGGGATTCCAGATGCGCGACGGCGCCCATACGCGTCGCAGGATAGC
>JBBQEC010000124.1:0-7400 GCA_038320305.1 Candidatus Limnocylindrales bacterium
TTGGCGTGATCTTGCCGACCAGGATGTCGCCCGGCTGAACCTCAGCACCGATGTAGATCACGCCGTACTCGTCGAGGTCCTTGAGCGATTCCTCGCCGACATTCGGGATGTCGCGCGTTATCTCTTCAGGCCCAAGCTTCGTGTCGCGTGCCTCGATCTCATGCTTCTCGATATGGATGCTGGTGAAGATGTCGTCGCGCACCAGGCGGTCGCTGATGACGATGGCGTCCTCGTAGTTGCCGCCCTCCCAGCTCATGAACGCAACCAGGATGTTGCGGCCCAAAGCGAGCTCGCCGTTCTGGGTCGAGCTGCTGTCCGCAATTGGCTGCCCGACCTCGATCGGCTGCCCGACCTCGACGATCGGTCGCTGGTTGATGCATGTGCCCTGATTGCTGCGCACGAACTTGTCGAGCCGATACTCGTCGAGCTCGTTGACGCCGCCCTCCTTGGGCTCGATCTGGATCCGGTCCGCGGTGACGGACAGGACAGTGCCCGAGCGCTTGGCGACGACGACCTGGCCGGAGTCGAGCGCGGCGCGCCCTTCCATGCCGGTGCCGACGATCGGCGCCTCAGGCTCGAGCAGCGGCACGGCCTGGCGCTGCATGTTCGAACCCATGAGGGCTCGGTTGGCATCGTCGTGCTCGAGGAACGGGATCAGCGCCGTGGCGACCGAAACGACCTGCTTCGGGCTGACGTCCATGTATTCGATCTGATTCGGGCGTGCCTCCGGAAACGCGTCGCGGAAGCGTGCCGGCACGCGCTCGTCCATGAAGTGGCCTTCATCGTCGAGACGCGCGTTGGCCTGCGCGACGTGATGCTCCTCTTCCTCGTCCGCGGCGAGATAGACGATCTCGTCTGTGACGCGCGGGCGGATCGGGAACGCGGTTGCCTTCTGCTTCTTGAGCTCGGCAACGGCCTCTTTCGAGAACTGGGCGCCCTTCTTGAGCACGACCGTGCCGCTCTTGGTGGCAACGTCGACATCGGCGTAGTCATTGGTGATCTTTGGATCGTCGAACGAGACGCTGCGCTTGACCTTGCGGTACGGCGTCTCGATGAAGCCGTACTCATTGATGCGGCCGTACGTCGCGAGCGAGCCGATCAGACCGATGTTCGGCCCTTCAGGAGTCTCGATCGGGCAGATGCGACCGTAGTGGCTGTGGTGCACGTCACGAACATCGAACCCGGCGCGCTCGCGGCTCAGGCCACCCGGGCCCAGCGCGCTCAGCCGTCGCTTTGACGTCAGTTCGGCGAGCGGGTTGGTCTGGTCCATGAACTGGCTGAGCTGGCTCCCGCCGAAGAACTCCTTCATCGCAGCCACGACCGGCCGGATGTTGATGAGAGCGTTCGGAGTTGCCTTCTCGGCCTCCTGGATCGACATGCGCTCACGAACGACGCGCTCCATGCGCAGCAGTCCGACGCGGAACGCGTTCTGGATCAGCTCGCCATTGGCGCGGATACGGCGGTTGCCGAGGTGGTCAATGTCGTCCGCAAGGCCCTGCTGGCGGTTGAGCTCGATCAGGTGGCCGACGATCGCGGCGATGTCTTCCTTGCTGATCGTGCGCTCGGATGGCAGGGTGATGCCCATCCGGTCCGCAACCGGGCTGAGCTTCTTGTTCAGCTTGTAGCGGCCGACACGGCCCAAGTCATAGCGACGGAAGTTGAAGAAGAGGCTCTCGACGAGCTTCTCCGCATTGTCGCCCGTGGGCGGATCGCCCGGGCGCAGCTTCTTGTAGACCTCGATCAAGGCCTCGCCGCGCGTGCTGGTGCTGTCCTTCTCGAGCGTCGACGCGATATACGGCGTATCGCTCGTATCGATGCGTGAGAAGAGCGCGGTCATCTCGTCATTCGACTCGTAGCCGACTGCGCGCAGCAGCTTGGTGGCCTCGAGCTTGCGCTTGCGATCGACCTTGACGTACAGCTGACCGCGGGCGGCGGTCTCGAATTCGAGCCACGCTCCGCGGTTGGGGATGACCTTCGCGTTGAACAGGTTGCGGCCTGTCGTCAGGTCCTCGTTCGCGGTGTAGTAGACGCCCGGCGAGCGGACGAGCTGGCTCACGACGACGCGCTCGGCGCCGTTGATGATGAACGTGCCTTCCTCGGTCATGAACGGGAAGTCGCCCATGTACACGCGCTGGCGCTGGATCTCGCCGGTCTCCTTGATCAGGAGCTCGACCCATACGTAGAGCGGCTTGGAGTAGGTCAGGTCACGGGTGCGGCATTCGAGCTCGTCGTATTTGGGGGCCTCGAACTCGTACTCGCGGAAGCGCAGCTCCATCACACGCCCGGTGAAGTCCTGGATTGGACTGATCTCGTCCAACAGCTCGCGCAACCCGTTCTCGATGAACCAGTTGAACGAATTAAGCTGCAATTCGATCAAATTCGGAATAGGCAGGACTTCGGGAATCCGTGCGTATGGCTTACGCTCCTCAGAGGCAGCAACCACACGCCGGCCGGGATCGGTGACAGTCAGCATCAAGCGCTCCTAGCGACGCGGCGACGGGATGACGGCAAGGAAACGAGTCGGCGGGCACACGTACCCGACGACGGTTTTCTGAAGACAAAGGGACCCGCGCTCAACGACCGCTCATAGTACCCACCTTGCATTGAGCTGTCAAACGTGGTAATGGACCACTTTTCCACATCTTTGGTCCAGCCGGGGGCCGATGTGGCCCGGGCACGCCTTCGCGCCCAGTCTCCCGTTCATCGGGCCAACCATCCGACGATCCGCCTTCACCCTGCCGATTGTGAGCTCTGGCCTGACGCTGGAACCGTCAGGCGGGGTAATTCGCCCGGCGAACGAAGCTGAAAGGGCCGAGACGCGCTGCGCAGCGGACCGTTCACCCGCTCAGCGGTGATGAGGACCCCGACGCTCACGGCCACAGTCGAAGACATTCGAGGCCTTCTGCGGACCTGCGTGCGAACGATGCCCAAGGGCTAGCAGTCCGCGGATTCGCCTTTCTTTGGCGCTGAGTGGTGTCCGAGGGCCGCTGGCTCACCAGCGTCAACCTCGGCTGCAGGCGGTAAGTCGGTGCCTTCCGGCGGATCAGGCGCCCCTGGCGCGTGTGGGGTGTCGGAGAGTCGGCGGAACAGGTAACCGTAGACATCGCGCCCGGTCGCGGTGATCGGTATGGCCAGGATCGCGCCGAGCAGCCCCGCGATCGAACCGCCGACGATGAGAGCGAAGATGATCAGCGATGGGTGCAGTTGGACAGCGCTGCCCTGGATCTTGGGCACGAGCACGGCACCTTCGACCTGTTGTACGACGAGATACAGGACGACGACGGCAATCGCCGCGAGGACCGGATCGCCGGTGGTCAGGGCGATGAGCAGGGTCGGGATCATCGAGATGATCGGACCGATGATCGGCAGCAGCTCGAGGATGCCAGCGATGACCGCGAGCAGGACGGCGAACTGGGTAAAGCGCGGATCGACGAAGGCGCCCAGCAACAAGAGGCCCCCGAATGTGGCCAGCCCGACGATCAGACCAAGCAGAATCTGAGCGCGAACCCAGCGTCCAACGACGCGCTCGACGATGGACATGACTGCCCAGACCTCATCGCGCCACTCCTGGGGCAGCGAGTCTGCAAACGCCGTGGTCAGCGACACCCGATCGCGCAGGATGTAGAACGCCCAGATCGGGATGATCAGGAAGGCGAAGAAGCCAGAGGCAGTGCCCAGGACGGTGCGCGCGATCGGGAGCAGAGCACCGAAATCGATGCCGCTCGCGCCCTCCCCCGCGCTGGCCAGCCACTGATCGATTGCGCTGCGCACCTCGGGTGGCAGATCGAGCGAGTCGTACCACATGCGGACCTGCGCCAACGTCGTCTCAACTGAGCCGATCAGGCGCGGGAAGTCGCGCACATAGTCGAGCAGCTGGCTGATGAGCGGGCCGAGCAATAGCCGCAGGCCGAAGACGATCGCGACGATCGTGATCGCGTAGACGATGAGCACAGCCAGGCCGCGCGGCATTCGGCGTGTGCCGACGTGCAGACGCGAGAACCAGCCGACAGCCGGGTCAAGCAGATAGATGAGCAACAGGCCGACGACGAACGGTGTCAGCGCGCTCCGCGCGAGATACAGGACGACGCCGATGAGCAACGCCGTGGCGATGACCAGGGCGATTCGCGGGGTGGGCATCGCGATCCGCCGCGGTGCTGGTCGCGCGGCCACTTCAGCGGCGCGCACGAGCAATTCCGGCATGGTCGCGCAGCCTACACTGCGACCCGCCACCTATGCGTCGTCGTCTGCCGCTGTTCAACGCCCCGCTCGTACGCCGGATCGCGTGGTACGGGAGACAGATCAAGGACCAGCTGAATCCCGGGATGGTGGTTCGCGTCCTGCTTGCGTTGCTCGTCGTCGTGGGGCTTGTTGCCCTGATCGAGATGCTCGCCGAGCGCCAGGTCGGCCTTGATGCATACGCCGAGTCGTTCTTCTGGGCGCTGACGTCGCTCATGGGCAACGGCGACCCGGGCTTCGCAGCGGGCCCAATCGGTGGCGCACTTTATGTGATCCTGATCGGCATCGGGCTGATCATGATCGGCCTGATCACCGGCGCGATCATTGCCGTCATCATCGACTTCCTCCTCAAGGAGGGACAGGGTTTGGGCGCATCAGGTTTCCGCGATCACATCGTCGTCTGCGGCTGGAATCCAACCGCGCGCGAGGCTGTCGACGAGCTGCGCAGTGATACATATCGACGAAAGATCGTGCTCATCCACGATGCCGAGCGCAACCCGGCCGAGAAGCTCGTGTACTACGTCCGAGGCGACCCCTCCAATGGCTCCGACCTTGAACGTGCCGACATCAGAGTCGCGGAGGCCGCGCTCGTGTTCCCCAACAATCCCTCGGACGAAGCGGACATGAAGTCAATCCTCACGGTCATGGCGATCGAGTCGATCGCGCCCGACGTACGCACCGTGGCCGAGGTCAACAATCCGCGCCACGTCGAGCACTTCCAGCGAGCACACGCCGACGAGATCGTCGTCACGCCCAGGCTCGCCTCGCACCTCGTCGCACGGGCCGCCCTGTATCCCGGCTTGTCGACCTTGATCACGGACATGGTCTCCGGAGGCGCAGGCTCCGAGCTATACCGGGTGAAGATTCCCGACGAGTACCACGGGCTGCCGATAGATGAGGTCAGCAAGCGCTTTCGCGATGAACACCACGCCACTCTTCTGGCGCTGAACCGGCTCGGCAAGACGGTCATCAACCCACCACAGGAATACGCGCTGATGTCGAGCGACGAGGCATTGATCGTCGCCGAGAAATTGGGCACGCTCAAGCCCGTGCACCATTTCACGGGGCCGATCGACGAGTCGCGGGCTGAGACGCCGCCCGATCACTCGGACACACCCCCCAGCTAGACACAGCGTCACCCTGGGCAACCAGAAGGGGGCCCGCCGTTGCCGGCAGGCCCCCTTCGCGCTCAGCGCTGAAGTTGCTCTACTTGATCTCGACCTTGCCGCCGACCTCTTCGAGAGCGGCCTTGATCTTGTCCGCCTCGTCCTTGGTGACACCTTCCTTGACCGGCTTGGGAGCCGCGTCAACGAGGTCCTTGGCCTCCTTGAGGCCGAGACCGGTCAGCTCACGGACGACTTTGATAACCGGGATCTTGTTCGGGCCGATCTCGGTCAACGTAGCCGTGAATTCGGTCTGCTCCTCCGCCACGACAGCGGGAGCACCCGCGGCCGCAACGCCGGCCGGGGCGGCCATGGCCATCGGCGCCGCGGCCGTCACGCCATAGCGCTCCTCGAACTTCTTGATGAACTCGGAGAGCTCCAGGACGGTCATACCGTCGATGGCCTCGAGAACCTGGTCCTGCGTGATCGTTGCCATTGCAGTCTGTTCCTTTCGTGGAATCTGTTGTTAGCGTCAGTCGGTGACCTGAGTGACCGTTAGGCCTGCTGGTTGGCCGCCTTTTGATCCGCGACCTGCTGCAGGGCATAGCCCAGGTTGCGCAGCGGAGCGGACAGGAGCGATGCCATGCTCGTCAGCGGCGAGATGATGCCACTGGCCAGCTGGCCCAGAAGCACGTCACGCGATGGGAGCGTGGCCAACCGCGTTATCGAATCGGCATCAACACGCTTGCCATTCAAGATGGCACCGCGTACTGAGACCTGGCGGAAGGGCTTGATCGCGTCAAGGAACGTCTTGGCGACGAGGACCTCGTCGCCGCTGCCCATTGCGAGGGCGCTCGGCCCACTGAGCAGCTCGTTCAGCTCGCCACTGCCCGCCTCCTGAGCGGCGATCTTGGCCAGCCGGTTCTTGACCACGCGATACGTGATGCCCTCGACGCGCAGGTTGCGACGAACGGCGGAAATGTCTGAAACGGTCAGGCCGCGATAGTCGGCCACGATTGTCGTCGTGGCCTTGGACAGCTCGTCCTTCAGCTCAGCGACTGCGGCCTGCTTGGCCTCCGTCGGCATAGTGCCTCCTTTCCCATTAGTCGCTCGGCGCTGCCGCCGACGACCTCGCATTGGTTCCGCGCGAGGGCGTCGTGGCGCTGCCTGTCAGCGTCAATGGGCGGGGGCTTGTTGAGGCCCGGTTGCCCGCGACGTTCCTTCCCTGCCTCGGCGAGCCCATCGGCGCTACTGGTAACCAGCAGTGCCGGTGAATTAAGTCCCGTGAAGGACGCTGCGCTGTCTGCGGCGGAACGATTTTCCTTTCGTCCGCGCTATCCGCGGACCCGATTTGGTGGTGTGCCTAGGCGTTGGCCACGGCGAGAACCGCCGGCACGTCGACCCGGATGCCCGGACCCATCGTGGATGCCACCGTCAGGTTCTTGAAGTATTGACCCTTCGTAGCACTGGGTCGAGCACGGTTGATCGCGTCGATCAGTGCAGCAAGGTTCTCGTTGAGCTGCTGAGGCTCAAAGCTGGACTTACCGAAGGCGGTGTGGATGATACCGGCCTTGTCGACCTTGAACTCCACGCGACCGGCCTTGACTTCCTTGATGGCGCGCTCGAGATCAAAGGTGATTGTGCCCGACTTGGGATTTGGCATCAGGCCACGGCGGCCCAGGATGCGGCCCAGACGACCGACCACGCCCATCATGTCCGGCGTGGCAAGTGCGACATCGAAGTCGAGCCAGCCGGCCTCGACGCGCTTGGCGATGTCCTCACCACCGACCTCGTCCGCTCCGGCGTGCAGCGCTTCCTGGGCCTTCTCGCCCTGGGCGAAGACGACGACGCGTATGCGCTTGCCCGTACCGTGCGGCAGGACGACTGTGCCACGCACCATCTGGTCGGCGTGGCGCGGGTCCACGCCCAAGCGGATATGTGCCTCGACGGAAGCATCAAAACCCACGAACGTGGTCTGCTTCAGGAGCTCAACGGCCTCTTCGGGTGGGTAGGTCCGCTCTCTGTCAACGAGCGCTGCGGCCTGCTCATACTTCTTGCCTC
>JBBQEC010000125.1:0-7361 GCA_038320305.1 Candidatus Limnocylindrales bacterium
TTGGCGACGGCGACGGCAACGCTGCCCCTGCTGAGTCGAGACGGCCGATGATTTCCCACTGCCAGCAAGGCGTTTTGTCTTCGGGGCAACCACCGCCCTCGAGGCGCGCGGCGGCGAGATACATCCCAAATCGAGAGTCAGGTGGCAGGCTGCCCGACGATGAGTACGCAGGATCCGGGGCGTATTCGCCATAGGCGCCGTCCTGAACAACCAGACTGGCCGAGCCCGGTTCGGTTGTCTGTACTTCGGACAGCCAGGACGGATTGCAGAAACGGCTGGGTAATCCAGAGACGTAGTTTTTCGGGGCAGGGCATTCGGGCGGCAACGAGAATTGCTCAGAGAGCCATCCAGCGACAGCGACCACAGATCCAGGATGCGCACCGCTCGGGGTCATCGCAGCCGCCTCTGACGGATCCACCAACTGGCCTGACGGCGCGAGGCCGAGATACTCCACCCCACCTTGCGAATTGACCCTCAATTCGAGCAGGCCCGTCGCCGGCACCTGCGGCCGACCCCACCATTCCCAATGGATATCTGCTCCAGAATATTGCGTCCCGTCTCCTTCTTCCACGGGAAACGCCACCGGAGTAACGACGGCATCCGACTCGCCGAGCGTGGCCGACGGACATATCACCAAGGAACAGGGCACAGGTGCATCGGTGGTCGTGAGAGATCCATCGACGATCACCGTTGATCCGAGGAGTTCGCCTCGGGCGCGTCGATCGAGATACTCGGATGTCGACAGCGTCACTGGAACTAAGTTTGACGACGAAGTCGCTGCGGGCAGTGATGCAGTTGCCACGCTTGGCTCGACCGAGGCGACGGTTAGGTTCGAAGACGCCGCTGGCGAACCAGTCGAGTTTGAAGCGTTCGGCCCGACGAACGAATTGCGTGGCCAGGCGATGATCAGCGCTACGACGATGATGGCCGCGGCGGCGAGGCCGGCGAGTGGCGCCCAACGGGCGACGCGAGCCGGCCGTTCCTGACGAACATTTAGCCGCGTGGATATCGCGGGCAGCAGTTCAGGAGCAGCGGCGCTTCCGGCGCGGCGCTCCAACTCGGTCCGGAGCTTGTTGTCGTTCATGGTTCGCCCAGCTCAGCCGCGAGCGCCTTACGCGCCCGCGAGAGACGCCACTTGACCGTGCCGGTCGGAATTCCAAGCCACGCAGCGATATCGCCGACGCCATAGCCGTGGACGTGATGCAGCACGAGCAGCGCGCGCTGGTCGACGTTCAGTCGATCGAAGGCGGCATCAAAGTCGGTCGAGGTCGCCAGGGGTGAGTCGGTGGCCAGCGCGAGTGAATCCGTGCCCTCGGGAATCGGAACTTCGCGCGAGCGCCGACGATGGCGCAGCGCCATCCGACATTCGTTGATCACGATGCGGCCGATCCACGCATCAAAGCGATCGAGGTCGCGCAGTCCGGGCAGCGATCGCCATGCAGCCACGAACGTCTCTTGAGTCGCATCGCGCGCGTCGGCCTCATTGCCCAGGATCGCCAGCGCCGTGCGGAACAGAGGCTCGCCCTTGGCCAACACGATCTGTTCGAACGCCTCCCGATCTCCGGCACGTGCTGGAACCAGGAGCTCGCGATCCATTTACTCCCTCGGGTGCGCTACCTGGTCCCGATCAATAGATGCTGGACGGCAGCGTTTGGTTGGCGGACGGTTTCTACAATTGTGGCGCCGAGTTCGGCAGGACATGTGAGGAGGCGGCGACAATGCACATTAAGGGACTTGTCTGGTCGGCAGCGAGCCTCGCCGTGACGCTGTCGCTCTTTGTTCCAGGCCTCGCTTCCGCATCCGGCCCCGCAAACCCAGCGGCAGTTGCGACCCCACGCTGGGTCAAGCATGTCCAGAACTACCCCGGCGGCATATCGCGCGGCGTTCGGGCGTCCCTCGTGGCCGTTTCCATGCGCACGGCCACCCCGTCCTATTCGGCGACCACCGGGGCGCCAGTCGACGCGAGTGGCAACGTTCAGATGAACGACGACTCGTATCCGCCCATGCCGCAGAACGAGACGTCCGTTGCCTACAGCATCAAGCACCCCCTCATCGCCGTAGCGGCAGCGAACGACTATGTGGGCTCGGGCGTGGTCATCATGCGCACCTCTGACGGAGGCAAGTCGTGGCGCTCGTCGCGCATCAGCCCAGGCGATGCGTTCAGTGGCGACGCGTGCGTCGGCGGCGATCCGTCCGTGGCGTACAGCAAGCGCGATGACGCGTTCTACGTTGGCCAGCTGTGTTTCTTCCAGCAACTGCCCAACTCTTCGACCCTTGTCTTCAAGTCAGTCGACAACGGCAAGACATGGACGCCCAGCTATAACGGCGCGATCGCTGCGACCAACTACGACCCGAACACGGAAACAGTCGACGATTCCATCTTCATTGACAAGGACTACATCGGCGTCGACAACAACCCGGCCAGCCCCTACTACGGCCGTCTGTACGTAACGTGGACGAAGTTCCACATGAAGCCCAGCGGGTTCAGCGATTTCTGCACGATCCAGCTGGCATACACGGATGACATCCCGACCACGGACCCATCACAGGCGGTCTTCGAGCACACCGCGGTGGTGCCGGATGCTCCGAACGGCGGTGGACGAGGACTCTCCGCCGACCAGTTCTCCGTCCCT
Source organism: Candidatus Limnocylindrales bacterium (assembly GCA_038320305.1). Lineage (GTDB taxonomy): Bacteria > Chloroflexota > Limnocylindria > Limnocylindrales > CSP1-4 > JALYGJ01. The sequence continues at coordinate 2,634 of JBBQEC010000125.1, forward strand.
GTAATCGAGACGAGCGGCGCGCTTGACATCCCGTACATCGAGGAGGGCTGCAACGACAGCCGCGATCGGAAGCTGCTCTTCCAGAAGTCAACCGACGGCGGGTCGACCTTCCTCGCTCACCCCGTGCGCGTCGACAAGCACGGTCAGTGGAAGGACAACAAGAACGTCAACGACGCGATGACGAACAAGCCGTTTGACGCCGCGAACACAGTCTCCCTCGCCTACAGCCCCACAACGGGAACGCTTGCCTACGCCTATACGAACTACATCACCAAGTCGACCACCGGCGCTGACGTGGCGGTCAGCCTGTCGCACGACGGTGGCATGACCTGGTCCGACACGCACACTGTTTCGACCACTGGTAACGGTGTCACTCCAGCGCGCAACGACCAGTTCTTTCCGTGGATCGCCGCGGATCCGGCAGGCAACTTCTGGATCATCTGGTTCGATTGCCGACGCGACTCGAGCAATCACGACATAGATACCTTCCAGGCCATGTCGGCCGACGACGGGCTCACATGGCCGAACGTCCGAATCAGCTCGCAGAGCTGGGATCCGGACGATGCCTTCTTCGGCAGCGGATCCTTCATCGGCGACTACAACGGCCTCGCTGCGTCGAGCGCGGCCATCTATCCCGTCTGGACGGACGGGCGCAACAGCGCCATCGGCCAGACCGGCATCGGAGAGAGTGACATCTTCACCAATTACGAACCGCGGCCCTGAGGGACGTTGCCTCCGTGGCGAGTTACTTCGGGATCGACGAGGCGAACGACCGAGTCCAACAGCTCCGGCCAATGCTCGAGCGCTTGCGCGACGACCGGGACCGGATCGCCGGCCTTCAGCGTGAGCTCGGCCGCGGCCGGGAGACGAACGGGTCGGCGGAGCACGCGGAGCAACTCGCGGAGCTTGAGGACGAGGAGCGCGAGATCGTCCGCCGCATGCAGCACACCGTGCGGCAGATCGATGCCTGGGGCATCACGTTGCGTGACATCCCATCGGGCCTGATCGACTTTCCGGCCCTCGCCAACGGCCGACCCATCTGGCTCTGCTGGCGCCTGGGTGAGGACGACATCGCCTGGTGGCATGAGGCCAACACGGGCTTCGACTCGCGTCAGCCGCTGACGGAGCTCACCTAGAGCATCGCCACTCCTTGGCCTTCCGACCGTGCAGTTGTTCGAACTCCCACAGCCACTGCCGACGCTGGCGATCGTCGACGACATCCCACCGACCACCGGCGAACAGGCCCCTGTCGGCTACCAAGGCAATGTCAGTCGCGCTGACAAAACGGGACCATTGGGCCTCCAAACGCAAGAGACCACCGATTCCAGGCGCGAAATACCGACTACCAGCGTGGATGCCGCGGTCGATCGGTGCTTAAGCGGCGATCGACCCCGTTAAGTCAGTCAGGCTGACCGCGCCGTCGTGAGGGGGCGGTCGAGGCGATCTCTGCTGCGCGGTGTGGGCGATGCTGGTGGCACCCACGCCGATGACATCGGCAAAACAGCGGCTTCGGGGTGGTAGGGCAAGGCTGCTGGCAGCAACGCACGCTTGGGCCACCGACGGCGAGCGTGGATTGAGCGACGCAGCGAGCCTTAGGCCTTGTTTGTGCCCGTTATGCCAACGTCAGTGGCATCGCTGCGAACTTGGCAGCCCCTCGGCGGCCGAGAGAACTCGGCGGCCACGGCGAACAGGTTCAGTAGGTGTACAGGTTTAGTAGGTGTACTCGTCGTCCGGTGGGGCCTTGAAGTGGCCGCGCGAGATCCACTGGAAGAAATGGAATGTCGAACGTCGGTGCGAGAAGGCCCAGCCGATCAGGATGAGCGTGATCAGTGCGCCGGTGCCGGCACCGGCCGCGACGATGTAGCCCAGCTGCTGGCCAATCTCGCCCTTGATCGAGAGCGCGGGCACGGTCACCCCGAACGCCCCGAGCCGGAAGAACGGCGGTGCGGGGGCGAGATTGGCCCGGAGCACCGTGCTCAGATCCTGGCCGTTGACATCGGTGCCGCCCAGAAGGAAGACCGTCGAGCCACTGATGGCAGGGGCTGACAGTGACTGCGGCTGAGGGAGGTCCGTCGCGTCGAGATGCATCCAACTGCTGATGAGGCCGTTGGTCGCGTTTGGAACCGTCCAGTAGTTCGTGGCCACGGTCGTGCCGTTGGCGTCAGTGCCACCGATGACGTACAGGGCGCCGCTATTGGTGAAAGTCGTCTGATGCTGACGGGGTTCGGGCAGGGCCGCCGAGGCAGACTGGTTGACCGACACGCCCCAGCCAAAGGGCCGGCCCGAGTTGGTGTCGACGACCGGGGCGCCTTTCGAATCAAGGCCCAGGTAGAAGACAGAGTTCGTGACGCCGTTGGGACCTTGGCCGCCGAGCACATACACGGAGATGCCCCCAGATACGGCCGTTGCTCCAGCCCGCGCTTCAGGCAACGGGATCTCAGTCAATTCCTCCCATGGGCCGATCTTGGTCCTGAGGTCGGGTATTACGGAGTTGTACGTTGCGGCCGACAGCGCATCACCGGTCGTCCGGCCGCCAAAGACATAAAGACCGGTCGCGGTTGCGACGCCAGAGGCGTCCGTCAGAGGTATCGGCAGCGGGACGGCAGCGTCCTCCCAGCCAGTGAGGGCTCCGTCCGTGACCGTGCCTCTGTAGACGGTCGTGGTCGGATTGCCAGAGGCGTCAGTGCCACCGACCACGTACGGAGCGCCGGCGAGGGTGAGCACCACGGCACCGGCGCGCGCGTCGGGCAATGCTGGACCATCAGCCCATGCCGCCAGGTTGCCGTTGTCAACGGTGGTCGACAGGACACTCGTCGTAGCAGCGCCCTGAGAAGCGCCGCCGATCACGTACAGATTGTTGCCAGAGGCGAACGTGCCAGCCGCGGTGCGGCCGGACGGCAGTGCCAGCTCCGTGGGGTTGGGCTGCCACGGAACGACCGCGCCCGCGGGTGCCGGGCATGGCAATGTGTCGTTGCCGGTGGGACACAGGTTGATCGGCGAGATTGCGTTGAAGCCAAGGTCGATCGTGGGCGAAACCGTGAAGTAATAGGCACGGTCCGGCACGTAGCCCAGGACGAAGATGATGAACACGAACCAGAACGTGGCCTTGAGCGTAGCCCACGTCCAGCCATCGGCATCGAGCAGGCCGAAGACCGCGCGACGGCGGACGGCGCCCGGCGGAAGCGCGTACTCGGCCATCTAGGACGGAGCCGCCGTTGGAGCCGCAGACGGAGCGGGAGCAGCCGAGCCGCCGGGTGCAGCCGACTCATCGGGAGCAGCGGATGCCGCGGGCGACCCGGAAGCGCCGCCAGACTGCTCGATCAGATCGACATGCATGCCCGACTGGTAATGGCCGGACACCGTGCACGCGAATTGCGTCTGATCGGGCAGGGTGGCCGGAACGGTGTAAGTGAAGGTCTGGGTGCCGTTCGCGAACTGCGCGATGCCCGGCAGCTCGTTCGGCTCGGGCGCCGTGGCGAGGTCCGATGCGGCGCCGATGTGGAAGCTGTGGGCCACCGCGCTATTTACGTCGACCTTGAATTCGATGACCTCGCCGGGCACCAAAGCGAGCTGGCTGATCTGATCGCCGGTCGTGGGATCGACCCACTTGAGCTGGTCCGTGCCCTCGATATCGATCTCGCGCGGATGATCCGCGGTGCCCGGACTCGTGACCGGCGCAATCGATGGCAGCGTGATGCCACCGCCCGTGCTGTCGCCTTTCCAGCAAGCGGGCACCGGGGTCGCGTCCGGCGGCGGCGTGTAGTTAGGTTCACGCCAACCCGCGATCAAGGTGGGTGGCGGGGCAGTCGCTCCCCCGCCCTCGGGCGCGGCTGGTTGGTACGTGAACGATGTGTTAGCGCTGGCCGTTATCCAGTCGATGATCTCCTGGACCTGGCGGTAGTTGAGCGGACCGCCCGGCTGCAGCCACACGGGCATGATGCTGTTCGGGTCGCCACACACGTAGCGGCCGCCGACGGTCAGCACGTTCTGCAGATATATCGGGTTGAGGTGGCCCGGTCCTGGCGCGCCCGCCGCGGTCACTGTGTTGAAAAGCTTGCCCTGATCGTTCAGCACCGGGCCGATGCCGCCCTGACCGTTGCCCCCGTGGCAGCGCGCGCAGTTGGCGAGGAACAACGCGTAGCCGCGCGAGATGTCCGTGACCTGCTGCTGCGCGGCCTCATCGGCGAGGCGGCCATCAACGCCCACGACGGGCAGGCCAATGTCGTACAGCCAGTAGACAGGGATGAACAGGACGACGAATAGCACGCCGAGGAACGCGAGCATGCGGGCATTGCCGCTCTGTTTGACGATCTTGGTGGCGCGCTCCTCCGTCAGCCCGACGGTATGCGCCTGATTCCCGGCAGCGAAACGAGTGTCCAGCTCGGAGCTCGCCTTTGCCGGAAGGTCTCCTTCGCGCGGCGCGACGGCCGACGTTGGCTCCTCCGGCCGTGGCGTCAGCTCGCGGCCGCTGCGCTCGTCGCTCATAAGCAGCCCTGTGGCGAGCGCGCCGGGATGAGTCCGGGCTGCCCGAGTGCAACGGGCAGCGGCCCGAGCGTCAGCTTGGACGTGTCAACCGTCAGAACACCACCCGCGATCGTGTGAGCGAATCGATCAAGCGAGCGCGGCGATGGTCCGAGCTCCTTGATCTTGGTCCCAATGCGGTCGTAGCGCGATCCGTGGCACGGGCACTCGAACCAGTAGTTGGTGGTGCAGAAGTTGGGCTTGCAG
>JBBQEC010000126.1:0-7351 GCA_038320305.1 Candidatus Limnocylindrales bacterium
GGGCCGCAGCGAAAGCTCGAGTCTGGTCGACGCTCGTCGTCCGAACAGTCGCGCTCGGAGCCAGCGGTCGCTTAGTCGAAATCGTCACGTCGTCACGTTACCGGAACTCCGCGATGGGTAAAATCGGTGAACTCAGGTGAGGGAGGACCGATGAAACTGTTCCGACTGATTGCTGTCGCCATAGGGCTTGGCCTGTTCATGGCCGTGCCGCAGCTGACCACTGCCGCGAGAGCCACAGATGACTACACCGCGTACATCGCGTGTGGCTACCGCACAGACAAGCCACCGGCCACGACGTGTCCCAAGAAAGGTCGCATCGGCGCGTTTTTCGTGAGCAACAACGCGGACGTCATGTTCAAGACGTGCGTGACGTTTCCGAACGGCCAATACCTGTGCTCCAAGAAAGGAGACGCGACGGAAGGCCAGTCCTACGTCAACCACGTCACGGCCGGCTCCAAGGGCAAACTGAAGGTGCAGTGGAAGGTCGCCGGCAGCGTCGTGGCCACCTACACTATCAAGGTCACCTGACCGGTTTGCTCCGGTCGGACCATAAGCGCTACGCGCTAAGCGTCGAAGCCGACCTCTTCGTCGATCTCCTCGAGTCGCTCAATGAGGCGCTCGATACCCGACTCGTCCGACAGCACGTGGTACATGGCGTCTGAGCCGCTGCCGAAGATGGTCCGCAGAACAGGGTCGAAAAAGAGCATCGCCTGGCTGCCCAGGGAACGATACGGACGGCTGGCCTCGAGGAACATCATGGCCGGGCCGGTCATGCCGTAGAGCTGGATTTCGCGCGCGACATCCTCAATCGGATCTTCGAATCGGATCTCGTCCGCGCCCTGCCCGCTCATGCTTTTTCAGCCGCCCTCACTTCCCCGTCCAGAGTTCGGATCCCCATTAGTACCGAGCCGGCATGGTACACCCGGGGTAATCGGAAAGACATGCTCGTAACGACTTCCCAAGGAATGGTGTTGCGGAGGCGCGCCAGTTCGCCAGCACTGATTTCGCCATCTCCCTGGCGGCCCAGCAGAACGAATTCGTCATCGAGATTGATGCCGTCGACGTCGGTCACGTCGGCCATCACGGCGTCCATCGCGACGGTGCCGACCAACGGCACACGACTACCGCGCACGCAAGCATTTGCGCCGGGCGAATACGCCCGCGAGAAGCCGTCTCCATAGCCGACTGGCAGCGTTGCGATGACCGACTCTCGCGCTGCGACCCAAGTGCCGCCATAGCCCACTCGCGTTCCAGCGGGAAAGGCTTCGACGCGCAACGGCCGGCATTTGAGTGCCATCGCTGGCCGCAGCCGGTCGCTGAACGGTCGTAGCTCGTCCGGGATGGGCAGCTCGAGCGGCAACAAGCCGTACAGGCCAAGGCCAATACGCACGCCTTCGTACTTCGGCGCACGCCCGGTGAGCAAACCACCGGTGGCTGCAACATGACGGGTCACGCCCATGAACTCATTTGCCGCTCGAGCGAGAGCAATCGCTCGCTCAAACTCAGCGATCTGTGCGGCGGTTGTGGGGTCATCCTCCGGCGATGCAAGGTGGGTCCACGCTGCGTAGGGACCCATTCCTCTGGCGCTCCTACGCGCGTTGCCCAGCGCGCTTGGTAGTTGTTGAGCCTTGACCCCGCCACGGCTGAGCCCCGTCTCGACCTCGATCTCGACGTCGACCAGGTCCTCATCCGCGTTCTCGACCGGTGACATCAGAGTTGCCGTATCCAGCACGGTCAGCTGAACGTTGAAGTGGCCCGCAGTCGCGACCATCTCCGCTGGGATCGGGTACAGAATCAGGATGTCAGATTCGATGCCGGCCTTGCGGAGAGCCACGGCCTCATCGAGAGATGCCACACACAACCGGTCAACGCCCGCCGCCTCGAAAGCACGAGCCACAGAGACCATGCCGTGTCCGTACGCGTCTGCTTTTACGACCGCGCTGAGTTGAACGGTAGGCCCGACCAACTCGCGGAAGACCAGGACGTTGTTCTGGATGGCACCGAGGTCGATCTCGAGCCACGCCCGCCGCCGTAGCGGCGGGAGACCGGCCTCCGCAAGTCGTTCTTCGATCGTCACGCCCGCCGAAAGCCGAGAGTCTTGCGCGCGGCATTGGCCGCCAGCTCGCGTCGGGCGATGGGCAAAAGCGCAATCAAGTCGGAGGCGACGAGACCAGCGTCGCCGACGCGCTCGCTGACCATCTCCCCGGCGCGACCGTGGAGATACACGCCGAGACACGCGGCATCAAATGGCGTCAGACCCTGCGCGAGCAGCGAGCCGATCGTGCCGGCGAGGACATCCCCAGTACCAGCCGTCGATAACGCCGCGTTTGCAAATCCGGCGGTCGCGATGCGACCATCTGGCGCGGCCACAACTGTTCGCGCGCCCTTCAGTACGACAACTTGCCCGAAGCGCTGTGCCGCCGCCGCGGCTGCGGCCTGGCGCTCACCATCTGACGTTCCCGCAGCGGCGCCATTGAGCCGTTCGAACTCGCCCGGATGTGGCGTCAGCACGAGTGGACGCTTCACGTCGCGCGACCATTCGCCACTCGCAGAGAGGAGGTTCAGCCCTCCCCCATCGACGACCATCGGCGGGCCTTCGCGGACCAGTAGGCCCGCGAGCAGCTCGGCGTAACCGGTCGATTCACGAATGCCACTGCCGATCACGATCGCGTCCGGTACGCGCGGCTTGAGTGCGTGACCGGCGCCCACCGCGTCAATGTCGTCAGTGGATTCAGTCTCCGGCAAGCCAAGCGTCACAAGCTCGGGCACGCGGCCGGCGAATAGCGTCTGCAGCGACGCGGGCACGGCAAGGGCGACGAGTCCGGCGCCGGTGCGCAGGGCGGCCGTGCCACTGAGCAGTGCCGCGCCGGCGTAATCGAGCGAGCCGCAGATGCACACGACGGTTCCGAATGTGCCCTTGTGGCCGTTGGGGTCCCGCTGCGGAACGAGAGCCGCACAACTCGCAGCGTCGATAGCCTGCACGCCGTCAGTCAAGTTGTGCCATCTTCCATGTCGCGCAGGCGCCTCATCCGCTCCAGGATGTGGCGCTCGCGCTCCTCAAGTCGCTCTTCGATATCGGGCGGAAAAACGAATGCCCCGCCGACCGTGCGGATCCCGAAAGCGATTGCGACGGCGTACTCGCCCTCGTGCGAGATCGATACTGCGATGCGGCCCATGCCCAGCTGCTCGGCGCGCCGTGCGGCTCGTCCATGGAGCTTTACAGCCGGCGCGCCGGTCGGCAGCCGGAGGATCTCAATCTCAGTCCAGCCGACTCCTCGAACACCAAGGCCGAGTACTTTCGAGACGGCCTCTTTGGCTGCCCAGCGACCCGCGAAATTGGTCGGCCGGTTGCGCACATAGCGGTGCTCGTTCTCAGTCAGAACGCGCTTGGGAAACCGATCGCCGTGTTTTTTCAGGGCTGCGGCGATGCGATCGACCTTGATGATGTCGATGCCTAGCTCTGTCGTGCCCTCAGGTACGGGCGGCGTCACCACGCGCTAACTCTAACGGGGGCCTTGCGGCTGATGATGAGCGCAAAACGGTGCCAGGTAAGCCAGGGCGCAGTTACTTCCGCCCAAACGGAACGATCGAAGCGAATTGGAGGTTCAGCCCGAACGTGAGGGCTGTCGTCCGACCGACGATTCACACCTGCAGGACGCCCTCCGACGCTCCGATTCGAACCCGAGTTGCCGGCGATAGTGTTGTTTGGGCGAAACGATCTGGAGGCGCCTGCTGAACGCGAAGACGCACCGCCCGGCGGAGACGTCCCTCCGGGCAAAGAGCCCGGTGGCCGCTACTCGACCGTCACCGACTTTGCGAGGTTCCGCGGCTGGTCTACGTCCGTGCCGCGCGCCACGGCCGTGTGGTACGCGAACAGCTGGAGTGGAATCGCGGCCAGGATGGGCGAGAGCTCCTCGATCGTCTCTGGCACCCAGAGAACGTCGTCGGCGTAATCGCGAATCTTCTCGTCGCCTTCCGTTGCCACGGCCAGGACACGCGCGTCGCGCGCCCGGCCCTCCATCACGTTGGAGATGAGCTTTTCCTGCACCGAGGACTGCGTGGCAATCGCTACGAGCGGCACCTCGGCGTCAAGGAGCGAGATCGGACCGTGCTTGAGCTCGCCCGCGGCGTAACCCTCGGCATGCACGTACGAGACTTCCTTGAGCTTGAGCGCGCCCTCGAGCGCGACCGGGTATGAGATGCCACGGCCGACGAACATGAAGCCGCGCGAGTTGACGTAACGGCGCGCGAGCTCCTTGGCAGGTTCTGCCAGATCGATCGCCCGCTGTGCCTTGTCGGGCAGCGCACGGAGTTCGCGAATGAGTTGCCGCTCGCGCTCGCGCGGCAGGCGACCACGCATCTTGGCCATCGCCGCGGCAAGCAGGATCAGCGTGGTCACCTGCGTCGCGAACGTCTTGGTGGCCACGACCGCGATCTCCGGCCCGGCCTGCAGGAAGAGAACTGCATCCGCCTCGCGCGTGATTGCTGAACCGACTGTGTTGGTTACCGCGATGATCGGGCAGCCCTGTTGGCGGGCGTAGCGAGTAGGCGCGATCGTGTCGGCCGTCTCACCCGACTGAGTAACTGCTATGACGAGCGTCTTCTCGTCGAGCGGCGGCGGACTGTACCGGAACTCGGAGCCGATGTTCCAGCGTGCCGGAATGTGCAGCCAGTCCTGAAACACGTAGGCGCCGACGGCGCTGGCGTAGTTTGCCGTCCCGCACGCGACAAATTCGACCCGTTCGATGCTCTTCAACCGCGCGGTGATGGGCTCCAGCTCGTCGATCTCGATCGAGTTGTCATGCACTCGGCCGGTGATCGCCGCGAGGAGCGCCGCGGGCTGCTCGTGCATCTCCTTGAGCATGAAATGCGCGTAGCCGCCCTTCTCCGCGGCCTCGATTGTCCAATCGATCTCTGTAACGAGGCGTTCGCGTGGCGATCCGTCGACGCCCGTCACGATCACGGCCTCGGCCGAGATGTCCGCGACATCGCCCTCCTCGAGGAATATCACTCGCTTGGTGTGGGCCAGTACGGCCGCAACGTCGGAGGCCAGGAAATTCTCACCCTCGCCGATGCCCACGATGAGCGGCACGTTCATTCGCGCTCCGATCAGTCGGTCGGGCTCGCACGAGTGCATGACGGCCACGGCATAGGCGCCATGCGCTTGGGCCAAGGAGTTGCGCACGGCGTCTGCAAGATCGCCGTCGTAGGCCTCTTCGATCAGGTGCGCGAGCGCTTCAGTGTCCGTGTCGGATGCCAGCTGGTGGCCGCGCTCGCGCAGCCCGTCGCGCAGCTCCTTGAAGTTCTCGATGATGCCGTTGTGGATGACCGTGATCTGGCCCGTGCAATCGGTATGCGGATGAGCATTGAGGTCATTCGGCCGCCCGTGCGTAGCCCAGCGCGTGTGGGCCAGGCCGACGACCGCGGACGGCGTACCATCCATCAGGGCCGTGCGCAGATTCGAGAGCTTCCCCGCGCGCTTCTCGACGAACATGTCGCCGTTCGTGGTTACGAGTGCGATACCGGCCGAGTCATAACCGCGGTATTCGAGCCGGGCGAGTCCCTCGAGAAGGATGGGCGCGGCTTCGCGCGGTCCAATGTAACCGACGATTCCACACATTTGAGTTCCCTGATCCTTCCCCGCACCGCTCTGCGCCAGCCCCGAGGGGCCGCGGTGGCCAGCTAGTTTAGACGCTCAAGAGCGAGCGCCGAGAGCGAGTCCGCTGCCGCCAAAACGGACGGCGCGTCCTCGCCCTCGACCATGATCCGCAGCGCCGGCTCAGTGCCCGATGGCCTCACGAGAATGCGACCGCCCCCAGCGAGCGATCGCCGCGCCTCCTCGACGGCCTGAGCAAAGGTCGGGTCTGCCTCCCACTGGTCTTTGTGACGAACGTGGATCGTTCTCTGCTGCTGCGGAAAGAGCGGAATTTGTGTTGCAAGCTCACTCAGGGTCTTGCCCGTGCGCGCGAGGATGCTCAGGATCTCAAGGGCGGTGACAAGGCCGTCGCCGGCGTTGGCACGATCGCGAATGATCACGTGGCCGCTCTTCTCGCCGCCTAGTCCGGCGTCCATGACCATCATCCCGTCGATGATGTATTTGTCACCGACCGGCGTCCGAGCTAGCCTCCCACCTGCATCGGTGAGGGCCTTTTCGAGACCGCCGTTCGATAGGACGCTGGCAACGACGATACCCTGTGGCAGGGCGTTCCGCGACAGCCGATCGAGCGCGATGATGCCGATCAGCTGATCACCATCGACGACTTCGCCTCGCTCGTCGACCGCTACGCAGCGGTCGGCATCGCCGTCGAGCGCGAAGCCCAGGTTCGCGCGGGTTTCACCGACAATGCGTGCCAATGCCTGCGGCGCGGTGGCCCCGCAATCGAGGTTGATGTTGACGCCGTCGGGCTCACAGAAGCGGACGTCCACGCTGGCACCCGTGCCCTCGAGGATTCGGCCGGCGACCGTGCCTGCCGAGCCGTTGGCCGCGTCGACGACGATGCGCATATCCGTCGTGAACGAGCGGGCGAAGTTAAGCCGGTCCTCGACGTAGGTTTCGATGAGGCCGCGCGCGTCGAACTCGCAGCCCAGGCCGTCGTTCTCCGGCCCGGCGAGCTCGTCGGCGCGCAGCAGCAGCGTCTCGAGCTCGTCTTCAATCACGTCATCGAGCTTCATGCCTCGCTCGTCAACGACCTTCAGACCGTTGTCGCGGGCCGGGTTGTGCGAGGCCGAGACCATCACGCCGGCCTTGAATGGGCCGGTGCCGGTCAGATGAGCAAGCGCCGGCGTGGGGCAGACTCCGAGACGGTGGACGTCGACACCGAGCGACATGGCTCCGGCCGCGACGGACGCGGCGAGCATGTCACCCGAGCGACGCGTGTCCTGGCCCACGAGGATGCCGCCGCGCGGGCCAACGAGCTGTGCGGCCGTGGCTCTCCCAAGGTCATAGGCAAGCTTGGGATGCAGATCGACGTTGGCTATGCCGCGTATTCCGTCGGTCCCGAACAGGCGTGTCACCGCTACGGCGTGGCCGTTGCGATCGGCGACGGCGGGGGTGAGGGAGGCGCGGTGATGGTGACGGTGACCTCCGTCGGATCGAGGCTGACTAGCTGCAGCCCGACTGGCGGATCAAATGTCAGCGTGACGACGTGCACGCCCGGATCCAATCCGGCCAGATCGGCCGTAGCGATCAGCTGCGTCGAGTCAAGCGCGGACAGAGTGAGCGTCGGTCCACCCAGGGTCACGTTGACGTGGTCGGGCGACACGACGTAGCCGTAACCGGGCAGCTCGCCCGAGAGCGACACGCCGATGCCGTATGTCTGGGTGCCGGTTTCCTGGGCAATTGTGAGCATGA
>JBBQEC010000127.1:0-7306 GCA_038320305.1 Candidatus Limnocylindrales bacterium
CCACTCTCGATCTACGACGACATCGCCGAGAGGCTGAACAAGAAGAAGGCGCTCGCCATCTTCAGTTCGGACGCGATCAGCTCGTCCGCGTATGCCACCGAAGAGATCCTGCGCGTGCTGGTGCTGGCCGGGGCGAGCGCATTGCTCCTCAGCATCCCGATCGCCATCGCGATCGCCTTGCTCTTGACGATCGTGTCGATCAGCTACCGCCAGGAGATCTTTGCCTACCCATCTGGTGGCGGCGACTACGCCGTGGCGCGCGCCAACCTGCCAGGCATCTTCTCGCTCATCGTGGCCGGCGCACTGCTCGTCGACTACATCATGACCGTGGCCGTGTCCACTTCGTCAGCCGTGGAACAGGTCATCTCTGCGGTGCCCAGCCTCGTGGACATCCGCGTCGAGATCGCCGCGGTGGCCATCGTGTTGATCATGATCGGCAACCTCCGCGGCCTGCGCGAGTCGGGCAACATATTCGCGATCCCGACTTACATCTTTGCCGGGTCGACCTTGTTGCTGATTGCAATTGGCACGTTCCGGGTCGCCGTATTGGGTGAGGCCGTGCCGCCGCCAACGCCGCTGCCGGGCGCGCCAGATCCCCTCCAGGCGGTGACGCTGCTTTTGCTGATCCGCGCCTTCGCGTCCGGCTCCGTGGCGCTCACCGGAACCGAGGCGATTGCCAACGGCGTGCCGGCTTTCCAGCCGCCCGAGCCGCGCAATGCCGCGACGACGCTGACCGTAATGGCCATTCTGCTGGGCATCCTGTTTGTCGGCATCACCTTCGTCGCCGACAGCTTCGGCATCGTTCCAGTGGACGAGCCGGCGGTCAAGACGGTCATCAGCCAGGTCGCTGGCAAGATCTTCGGCGACAGCACGATCACGTTCTACCTCTACCAGGCGTTCACCGCACTGATCCTCTTCCTCGCCGCCAATACGTCCTTCAACGCCTTCCCACGACTCGCGGCGATCCTGGCTCGCGACGGCTACATGCCGCGGCAGTTCTCGTTCCGCGGCGATCGACTGGCCTTCACAAGCGGCATCGTCGTCCTGAGCGTCGCGGCGATCGCGATCATCGTCGCCTTCGGCGGCGTCGTGACAGCGCTGATCCCGCTTTACGCGGTGGGCGTCTTCATCGCCTTCACTATCGGTCAGGTCGGAATGGTCCGCCATTGGCTGGCCGAACGCTCACCGGGCTGGCGGCGCAAGCTGACCATCAATGGCTTCGGCGCGATCCTGACGATGGTCGTCTTCGTTGTCGTTCTCGTGGCGAAGGCACCCACCTCGCTGCTGGTCGCGGTGATCATCCCGATCCTGATCGCGATCATGCTTTTCATCCACCGGCAGTACCAGGCGTCGGCGACCAGCCTGAAGGTGCGCGATGACATCGTCATCTCACCGCCGAGGCGCGAGGAACGCGTCATCGTCCCCGTGCCAGCCATAACTCGGGCCGTCGTGCAGGCCGTCAACGTTGGTCGCTCGATCGCGCCGGATGTACGCGCCGTGCTCATCTCGGACGAGCCAGAAGAAGCCGCAAAGATGCGTGAGCGCTGGGAGCGCCAGATCCCCGACGTGCCCCTGATCATCGTCGAATCGCCGTATCGCGCACTTGTTGGGCCCCTGCTCGCCTACCTCGACGTTCTCACGCAGACGTGGCCCGACGACAAGGAAGAGCCGATCACGTTCGTGGTCATTCCCGAGTACGTGGCACGGAGCTGGTGGGAGCGAATCTTGTTCAACCAGTCCGCCAATCGGCTGCGCGCCGCCCTTATTGGCCGGCCTCACACCGTCGTGGTCAACGTGCCCTACAGGCCCGAGCGTGACGAAGACGACGAAGACCCCGAACCCCAGCCTGCGCCCCCTGACAACGGAACCGATAGAGCCTGATCGGGGGCCAGTGCTAACCTGCGGCGCTGTATGGGAGAAGGCAAGCCGGCGTTCAAGAAAGCGGCGCTGGCACTCAATGGTGGTCCTACTGACGAGCTCGTGGTGACACTCGGCTGTCAACTTGCACGTCCAACGGCCGAGCTGGTGGCTATTCACGTCATTGAAGTCGACTGGAGCCACGAGCTATCAGACGAGCTGACAGAGGAAAACGAGGCCGCTTCGGCGGTCCTCGACCAGGCCGAGGGCATCGCCGAGCGTTTTCACATCAAGCTCACGGGCGACTTGCTCCAGGCGCGCGAGGTGGCTGCGGCGCTAGTTGATGAGGCGATTGAGATAGGCGCTGACGCGATAATTCTGGGCCTGCCCTATCGGATGCGGCTTGGCGGCGATTTCGCCATCGGTGACACGATTCCCTACGTATTTCAGAACGCGCCATGCCAGGTGATCGTGGCCCGCGAGCCGATCCCATCGTTGGCGCGAGTGGAGGCTCACGTCCCCACGGTGGAGAGTCCAGCCGGCGCGGTCAGTGGCAGCATCGGTGGCTGGCGCCTGCGCAACAGGTCGCGCCGCAATGACCGCTTGAACAAAGAAGCTGGAGGTTGACGACTAAGTGCGAGCGGTGATCATCGGCTGCGGCCGAGTTGGCGCGGGCCTTGCCGAGCGTCTTGCGCGCGCGGGTCATGACGTCGCCATCGTCGACATCGACACCGATGCCTTCGACCGGCTCGAGGAGGATTTCGCGGGTCAGGCCATTCGTGCCGACGGCACGGACGAGGACGTGCTGCGGCGCGCCGGAACGGAGAACGCCGACTGGTTCTTCGCCCTGACGGAGGGCGACAACCGCAACGCATTCGCGGCACAGCTGGCGTCCGAGACCTTCGGCGTCCAGAACGTCGTGGCCAAGATCAATGACCCCGTCAGGGCCGAGGCCTACGCGATGCTCGGCCTGTCGACCATCTGCCGGACGCGGCTCTTAGTTGATGCACTCGCGCAGCACACCGGCCTGCCGGGCGATCCCGGCGCGGACGGCGTGCGCGTCGCGGAAGGCCACCACGACCATCACGACGACAGTACTCCGGCGCTCCACAGCGAGAGGTAGTCATGTACATCGTCGTCGTTGGTGGCGGAAAGGTCGGTTACTACCTCGCCAAGGAACTGCTCGACGCCGGCCATGAGCTGGTCATCCTCGAGAAGAACGGGCCGCGCGCGCGCCAGATCCAGGACGAGCTGGGCAGCATCGTTCTCCATCGCGACGGATGTGAGGGCAAGCACCTCGCCGAAGCGGGGGCGAACCGCGCCTCAATCGTTGCCGCTGTCACGGGCGACGACGAGGACAACCTCGTTGTCTGCCAGATGGCCAAGCATCACTTCGACGTGCCGCGCACGATCGCGCGAGTCAACAATCCGCGCAATGAACAGCTTTTCCGCCATCTGGGGGTGGACGAGATCATCAGCCCGACGCGCATGGTCCTGTCGGCCATCGAGCAGGACATCCCGGTCAATGAGCTGCTCCACATCGCGCAGCTGAAGGGCGGAGCGCTCGATCTGGTTGAGGCGCAGATCAGCGAAAGCTCACCGGCAGTCGGGCGCAAACCCAACGACATCGCTATGCCCGAGGGCTGCTCACTATTCCTGCTCCTGCGCGGCAGCAACGTCCAGCAGATCAGGCCAGACACGGTCTTCCAGGTGGGCGACAAGGTGCTGGCCGTGACGCCTGCCGAGGGCGAACAAGCCCTTCGACGCGAGCTGATCGGCGACGGCGATGGAGTCCCAGAACCGTCGCTGACGCGCTGAACCAGAGGCGGCGAGTTGAATCACTGACAACCATCGTGCCGGCGGCCGGTGACGCGCGCGACGCGCGGCCGGTGCCATCTGCGTCCAAGGTTCTGCGCCATGCCCTGATCGGCTGGGGCCTTGGCCACGTAATGCTCGGCGACCGCCGCGGCTGGCTGCTGTTGATCGCTCAGCCGATCGCGATCGCGGTAGTGGCCATCCTGGCCGTAACGCTGCTCGACGGCACGCGCTGGCTGACCGTGTTTCCGCCGCTCGTTGTACTGCTCGTCTTCTGGATCGGCCAGGCGGTCGATGCGCATCAGCGCGCATTGAAGATGGGCGCCGTGCCCGGCGGCGAGATGTCAATCGTGCTCCTGCTGCCCGTCGCGCTGACGCTGCTGACGGGGTTCTGGCTGCTCGGCGGTCGGCACGGCTCGGCGAGCTCGACACTCCAGGCGTACATCGAGGCCTGGGTTCACAACAGGCCGGAGGCCGCCGCGGCTCTGTTCGTCACAGCGCGAACGCCTGATTCGGTGGACGTGCAATGGGGGGCTGAGCGTCAATCACTCAGCGCTCACATCAGCGCCGCGTACGCCAACTATGGCGAGGAAAGCGGCCTCGACCCGGATCGGCCGTTCGACAGCCTGCGCTTTCGCGATCCGGTGGTGACCGGCGACGGACGGGTTTCGATGATTGTCGAATTGGTGCGCAACCAGCGCATCGAAAGCACCTTCCTGGGCTTGATCCCGACGGCCGGCCAGCGGGAGGTCGTCGTCGAACGAGACATGACGATATGGCTCGTGCAGCAGACGCAACAGGCGCCGTCGTGGCTGCCCGTCGATGGTCTCGACAACGCGACCTGGAAGATTTCCTCGATCGACGACTCGGTACCGGACTGAAGGGGGCCGCCCAGCCTGACGACCTCGGATAGCCTGCGCCCAATGAGCACGGCACCTGCGCCTGAAACAGCCAGCGCGAACGCTGCCGGCCGCGAGTACCTGCGCGTGGTCGTGATCGCGGCCCTTATCGGCATTCCGGCAGCCCTCGTCGCCGCGGCCTTCCTGGGTGCCGTGCATATCCTCCAACAATGGCTCTGGACCGAGCTTCCGGCGCAGCTCGGTTACGCCCAGTTGCCGTGGTTCGTCATCATCGGACTGCCTGTCGTGGGCGCGTTGCTGGTCGTCGTCGCACGCAGGTTCCTGCCTGGCGATGGCGGCGCGGAACCACTCGGTGGATTGGCAGCAGAGCGCCCGACACCGCTTTCGTACGCCCCCGGCGTTGCGCTGGCGGCGATCGGCACGCTCGCCTTTGGCGCCGTCCTTGGCAACATAGTTTGCGAAGACTCGTTAACTATCTTGACAACGTCATTGTCAAGCTTTAGGTTAGCGTCACTGACCACCCACGCGGTGGCGAGCAGACTCCATCTAACCTCATCTTTCGGCACGGAGGCATGTGCCACGACTGACATTCAGCGATTTATTGGCCAGGAGCTGGTCGGATGACAGTGTCCGATCAGCAAACTGATGAGCTCGCCGGCCGCGACCCGGAGCGACCGGTATACGTCATCAGCGTGGCCGCCGAGCTGGTCCGAGTGCATCCGCGAACCTTGCGCATCTATGAGCTCGAGGGGCTCATCTGCCCGGCGCGAACGCGCAGCAATAACCGTCTCTATTCGGAGACCGACATTCGCCGGGTCCTGTGGATCCGCCATCTGACACGCAACCTCGGCGTGAATCTTGCCGGCGTGCGTGTCCTGTTCGAGCTCGAGGAGCGCCTCGGAATGCGCATTCTCGAGACGCTTTACGAGGACAACGCGAGCGCGGTCAGACAAGCAGCCATCAGCGACGCAGAGGCTGCCGAAGCGGGCGGCGAGCCCAACTCAGACGAGACAAACCATATCGAGCACAAGGACCAGACGGCAGCACGCCGCTGACGGTCAGGCAGCTACCAAGGAGCGAAATGACAGAGACAATCAAACCTGAGGAGCAGGTCGAAGTGACCGAGGAGCCAGAGCAGACGACGTCCCGGGGACAAGTCCGCGAACTGCCTTTGGTCCCGCTCCGCGAGACGGTCATCTTCCCCGAAATGATCGTGCCGCTGCAGGTCGGCCGCGATAAGTCGGTCCAGGCCCTCAACAAGGCCGTCGCCGATAGCTCGCCGATCGTGCTCGTTACGCAGCGTCAGGCGGACCTCGAAGACGTTACCGATCCGTCGCAGTTGTATGAAGTAGGCACGCTGGCCAAGATCGCCCAGGTCGTTCAACTTCAGGACGGCACCGTGCGTGCCATCGTCCAGGGCCAGCAACGGGTAAAGCTCGTCGAGTTCGTAGCCTCCGAACCATTCATCCAGGCCAAGATCGAGATGGTCGAGGAGCAGCTCGCTTCCGGCCTCGAAGTCCAGGCGCTCGTGCGCACGGTTCAGGGTCAGATCGAGCAGTACGTACAGTCGGGCGCCCCAGTCCCGCCAGAGGCGGCTGTCGCTGCGCGCAACATCACAGAGCCGGGCCTGCTTGCCGACATGATCGCGTACAGCCCGGACATGAGCACAGAGCAACGCCAGGAGATGCTCGAGACGATCGACGTCCACGAGCGGCTCAAGCTCGTCTCGAGCTTCCTCGGCCGTCAGATCGAGATCCTCGAGCTGAAGGGCAAGATTCAGTCAGAAGTCAAGTCCGAGATGGACAAGACTCAGCGGGAGTACATCCTGCGCGAGCAGCTCAAGGCGATCCAGCGTGAGCTTGGTGAGGACGACCCACAGCAGGCCGAGGTCAATGAGCTGCGCGAAAAGGTCGAACAGGCCGGCATGCCCGAGGAGATCAAGGCCCGGGCCATCAAGGAAGTCGACCGCATGAGCCGCATCCCGTCCGCCTCACCAGAGGTTGGCGTGATCCGGACTTATGTCGACTGGCTGGTCGGTCTGCCGTGGAACGTCACCACGGAGGACAACCTCAATCTAAAGGAAGCCGCCCGGATCCTCGATGAGGACCACTACGGCCTCGAGAAGGTCAAGGAGCGGATCCTCGAGTACCTCGCCGTGCGCACGCTGGCGGACAAGATCCGCAGCCCAATCCTCGCGTTTGTCGGGCCGCCAGGCGTCGGCAAGACGTCGCTGGGCAAGAGCGTCGCACGAGCCATGAACCGCAAGTTTGTGCGCATGAGCCTGGGTGGCATCCATGACGAGGCTGAGATCCGCGGCCACCGGCGCACCTACATCGGCGCGCTTCCCGGCCGGATCATCCAGAACGTCAAGACCGCGGGCACGAACAACCCTGTCTTCATGCTCGACGAGGTCGACAAGATCGGCATGGACTTCCGTGGCGATCCCAGCTCGGCGCTGCTCGAGGTCCTCGATCCCGAGCAGAACAACACCTTCCAGGACAACTACCTCGAGGTGCCCTTCGATCTCTCGAGGGTGCTCTTCATCGCGACGGGCAACCTGCTCGATCCCATCCCGCCCGCACTGCGCGACAGGATGGAGATCATCCACCTGCCCGGCTACACGCAGCAGGAAAAGATCGAGATCGGCAAGCGCTTCCTCATTCCCAAGCAGCGCGAGAACCACGGCCTGACTGAGAAGAACATCACCATCACGGAAGAGGCAATGGTCGAGCTGGTCCAGGCCTACACCAAGGAGGCCGGTGTCCGCAATCTCG
>JBBQEC010000128.1:0-7233 GCA_038320305.1 Candidatus Limnocylindrales bacterium
GCATGACGTCGTCTTGGCGAATCTGCAGAGCCGACCCAGAACCAGTGGGCGACTGGTTTTTACCAGTGGGCGACGGGTTTTCGTCGCGCTGAGTCGCCGCCGCGGGCGCCGGCACCTCGACGCCCAACTCGGCCGCCCATACAAGTAAGACCGCCACTTCGGGCGCGACCGACCACGAGCCGACGAGCTCGCCGGTGAACACCTCGCCGGTTGAGCCATCGATCGAGATCAGGTCGCCCTCGCCCAACCCGCGGATCGCGTCACCAGCACCGACCACGGCCGGGATGCCCCAGCCACGCGCGACCACCGCCGCATGCGATGCCAACCCGCCGCGCGATGTCAGAACGCCGGCCGCGCGCGCCATGCCGCGCACATCTTCGGGCGACGTCTCGTCGCGCACGAGGATTACCGACTCTCCGCGATCGGCCGACTCGACGGCCTGATCTGAAGACAACACGACTGCGCCGAAGGCAACACCAGGGGAGGCCGGCAAGCCCGTGGTAATTGGTGCCTCGCGCTCATTCGCTCGGACGAAGACGCGGGGCGGGTCGCTGAGCAGGGGCAATACCCGCGCGACGGCGTCGGCCCGAGAAAGCGGGAACGAGTCGTCGACGGCCATCTCGGCCGCCATGCGCAGCGCTGCACGCGGCGACTTCTTCCCTGCACGGACCTGTAGCATCCACAGCCGGCCATCTTCGATCGTGAACTCGATATCGGCCACGTCGGCGAGGTGGTGCTCGAGAACTTCTGCGTAGCCGCGCAGCTCGGCCGCGACCGTGGGCAGCTTCGTATCGAGCTCCGCAATCGGTAGTGGCGCGTGCGTGCCGGCGACAACGTCCTCGCCTTGGGCGTTGAACAGCACATCGCCGAAGAACACGTTCTCGCCGGTCGCTGGGTCGCGCGTGAACAACACACCCGTGCCGGACGAATTGCCGCGGTTTCCGAAGACCATTGCCTGAACCGTCACGGCCGTGCCCAGGTCGTCGGGAATGCCTTCGCGCGATCGGTAGGCACGCGCGCGGTCGCTGTTCCACGACCTGAACACCGCCTCGATCGCCGCGCGCAGCTGCTGCCACGGATCATCCGGCACGACGGCTGCGCCAATCACGGACGCGTAACCCTCGTGGAACCGACGTACGCAGTCAGCGGCAAACTCGTCGCCGCTCCGGCGCGCCAGTCCCGCGACGGTCGACTCGTTCAGGCCCAGGTTCAGGATCGTGTCCATCATTCCCGGCATCGACACTGGCGCGCCGGAGCGCACGGACACGAGCAGGGGATCATCAGCATCGCCAAAGCGCCGACCCAGCCGCGCACCCAGCCGATCCATCGCTGAGCGCAACTCAGAATCGAGGCTTTCCGGCCAAGTGCCGCCGAGATATTCAAGACAAGCCGACGTGCTCACAATGAACCCAGGCGGCACCGGTAGGCCGAGGTCCTTGGCCATTACGACCAGGTTTGCGCCCTTGCCACCGAGCAGCCGCAGGCGCTCTTCGGCGGATTCATCCGGTGGGGCGTCGAAGTCGTAGACATACCGTGTCGGCGAGTCAGGAATCATCGGCCGCTGCATTATCATCGATGATCGATGGTGACCGAGACGCAGCCCGAAACGCAGTCGACGATCCACACGGGCGAACCCGTCCTCGAGCAGTTTCTCGGCGACGCCGATTTCCCGATCGAGTGGAGCAGCGATCTCGAAAAGGAGCTGTTCTGGGTCTTCGACGACCTGCACTGCCCGCACCCCCTCAGCCCCATGTTCGAAGAGATCGGCGGCTGGTGGCTGACCTGCGATCACATGTTCCGCCGCTTCGGCACGCCGTTCGCCGCTGACTGGATCATCAAGAACGTCAATGGCTACCTGTACACCGCGGCCGTGCCCGCGGACGGCAGCTGGGCCGTCGACGCGATGGAGTACGGCGCCCGATACGGTGCGCGGGTGCCACTCGATCCCGCGTACAGCCGCAGCATCGGCAAGTGGCTCGACGCGACGCTGCCGGTCTACGGCGAGCACTTCGTCGACTGGTGGAACAACCGGCTCGTGCCGGAGATGGAGCGCAACTTTGACTTCCTCGAGGAGCAGCTGGACCGCCAGGACGACATGAGCCTGCCCGAGGTCGCGGTTCTGCTCGAGGACGCGATCGACGTCCACGATCGACACTGGAAGATCCACTGGATGCTCAACTTTGCCCAGCTGTCGGCCACCTTGAACCTGCGCGCGGTGATGGAAAAGACGCACGGCAAGGTCGACGACGGGCTCTTGGGCCGCCTGCAGAACAGCGCCAACGACCGCAACTGGGACTCGATCAAGGCGCTGTGGGAGATGAAGCAAGAGGCCAACGCGGACGCGGAGCTCGTCAAAGCATTCAGTCACGAGACCGCGGCGGAGATCATCGCCGCGCTCCAATTGACTCCACGCGGCAAGGCGTTCGTCACGGGCCGCATCAAGGCCTACCAGCGCGAGTTCGGCTGGCATGCGGTGTGGAGCCACGAGTTCATCTTTCCGACCGTGTTCGAGCAGATGGAGCCGGTCGTCGAGCTCATCCGCGGCTACATCGAGACGGACTACGACTACCCCGGGACGATGGGCGCGCTGCGCGACGACATCGCCGGGGCCGCAGACGAGATCCTGCAAGGCCTGAGCGGCGATGCACTGGAGCAGATGCGCGCCGCCAACGAGGTCAACCTGCGCATGGCTCCGCTGACGCCCGACCACCACTTCTACATCGACCAGGGAGCGAACGCCCACGTGCGTCTAGTGCTCGTGGCGATCGGCAAGAAGCTCGCTTCGGCGGGCACGCTTCCGGACGCCGAAGACGTCATGTTCCTGGGCTACAACGAGTTGCGCGCCCTGATCGGCGACCGCGTCGTGTTCGACGCTGAGGCGCTGATCGCCGAACGCAAGCAGCAGCGCGAGAAGGCGTACGACTTCCACCCGCGGGCGTGGATTGGCACGGCCACGCAGAGCCAGCTCGACTTCCCATACCTCGTCAACTGGGGCTTCCCCGAGAAGTTCACCCGCGAGGAGGGCGAGGTCGCGGACCAGTTCAAGGGTATTGGCGGCTCTGCCGGGATCGTCGAGGGAACAGCGCGCGTCGTGCTCCGCGAGGACCAGTTCGACGACGTCCGCGCCGGGGACATCCTCGTGTGCCACATGACCAACCCGGCGTGGGTCGTGTTGTTCACGAAGATCGCGGGGCTCGTCACGAACGCGGGCGGGCTCACCGCGCATCCGGCCGTCCTGAGTCGCGAGTTCGGCATTCCGGCAGTTGTCGGCACCCAGGATGGAACTGCGCGCATCAACAACGGAGACCGCGTGCGCGTGGATGGCACGACGGGCACGGTCGACATCCTCGAGAGAGCCGCCCAATTCCGGAACGACCTGATGTCGGCGGCCGGCAACGCCCAAGGTTCCGATTCGTGACGACAACCCCGACGCTCACGCTCAGCCCTCTCCAACTGACCGCAGCCACGGCCACTGACATCTGGAACGACTCGTGTGAGGTCGGCGAGCTCGAGTACGCGATCGCCAACGGCGCGGTCGGCGCCACGGCGAATCCGACGATCGTTAACGACGTCTGGAAGAAGGACCCCGTCCGATGGGGGCGCAGGGTGCGCGAGCTCGCCGAGGAGACGCCCACAGCGACAGAGACCCACCTGGCATGGGCGATCGTCGAGGAGATGTCGCGCGACGGTGCGGCGCTGCTGCTGCCGGCGTTCGAAAAGTTCGGCGGGCGACAGGGTCGGCTGTCGATGCAGACCAACCCAACGTTCTGGCGCAGCTACGACCCGATGCTCGGTCAGGGCATCCACTTCACTGACGTGGCACCGAACATCGTCGTTAAGTTCCCAGCAACCAGGACCGGCATCTCCGTCATGGAGGAAGCCACGTATCGAGGCGTGTCGATCAACGCCACGGTCTCATTCAGCGTCGCCCAGGCAGTGGCGGCCGCGGAGGCAGTAGAACGTGGCCTCAGGCGCCGCGAGGCAGAGGGCCTGTCAACGGACGACATGGGTCCGGTGATCACGATCATGGTCGGCCGCGTCGAGGACTGGTTGCGCTTGCTCGCTGATCGTGACGGCATCGTCGTCCATCCGTCGGCGCTGTCGTACAGCGGTGTCGCCGTGTTCAAGCGTGCCTATCGGGTTTTCCAGGAGCGCGGCTTCCGTGCCCGGCTGCTGGCAGCAGCAATTCGGCACCACCTGCACTGGTCGGAATTCGTGGGGGGCAATGTCGTCATCACGCTGCCCAGCTCATGGCAGAGGAAGTTCAACGCCTCGTCCGTCCCCGTCCGCGAGCGGATGGACGACCCGGTTGATCCCGAGCTCATCCGCGAGCTGAGCGCGGCATTTCCGGACTTCGTCAAGGCGTATGAGCCGGATGGCATGGCCATCGACGACTTCGATACGTTCCCACCGACCGTGCGCACCCTGCGTGCGTTCATCGGCTCCTACCACGACCTGCTGGCGGCGGTGACCGACGCGCAGCTGCCCAACCCGGACCTGCGGAGCTAGGAAGAGATGACTTACACGGTGATCGCGACGTGGGTCGCGAAGGAAGGCGAGGAAGAAGCTGTCGCGCGCCTTCTGAGCGTCAATGCAGCGGCCGCGCAGGCGGAGCCCGGATGTCGCGAATTCACGGTGCTGCGCGAACAGGGCCAGCCACGGACATTCGTGCTGTACGAGACCTATGACGACGAGGCCGCGTTCCAGGCGCATCGCGAATCGGACCACTTCAAGCGCTATGTGATCGACGACGTCGTGGCCAACGAGAGGCTCGAGCAGCGCTTTGCCAAGTTTTATGAACCGCTGAGCTACGAGCCGCTCGACTGATCGTGGCACTGCGCGCCGAGGAGCAGCTCACGCCGCTGGCACGCAGCGTCCTTTCGGAGCAGGTCAAGGACCGCTTGCTGCGCTGGATCCTTGAGGGCGAGCTGCCGCCTGGCTCGCGCGTGATCGAGACGCGCGTGGCGCGCCAGCTGGGCACGAGCCAGGCGCCTGTGCGCGAGGCGCTGCGCGATCTGGCCACGCTCGGACTGGTCGAGATGCATCCGTTTCGCGGCGCACGAGTCCGTCAGCCGGAGGCCGACGAGCTGATCGAGGCGATGGAGGTGCGTGGCGAGCTCGAGGCGATTGCCGCCCGACAGGCTACCCAGGCAATGGATCCCGAAACACTCCACCAGATGCGCGCTTTGATTGCGCGCATGCACGAATGCGCCGACGAAGACGATGCCCACGGTCAGGCCCTGGCCAACTCGGAGTTTCACACGCTGGTGATCAGGGCCTCCGGCAATCGGACCGTCCAGCGACTGTGGGAGATACTCGAACCGTTCGCTCGTACGTATCTCACGGCCACGGCACCCGGCGCCGATCTGCATTGGCTTGCCGAGCGTCACGTTGCCATCGTTGATGCTCTCGAATCAGGTGACTCGGAGCGAGCTGCCCAACAAATGCGAACGCACGCCCGCGAAGCGGAGGACACAGTTGAACGAAAAGCCTCAGCCGTCTGAGGAGATGTCGGCCGGTCCCGCACGGATCCGGATCGACGTCTTCGGCGGCGAGCCTCGGGAGCATGTGCTCGAGGACATGAACTTCATGAACTACCGACTCGCGGACGTTCGGCTTTCAAGCGGGGCCACGCTGCCGCGAGCCGACATCGTCTGGCGGATCGACGGCGAAAAGTCGGTCGCCTACGACAGCGATGAGTCGGTCCTTACCTTCACCGGGTCGTGGGAGGAGGGCCCGATCCAGAAGGTGATCCTGGCCATGCTCGCGCTGCGCCTCGAAGAAAAGGGCTGGCATCCATTCCACGCATCTGCCGTGCGTTTCCGCGACCAGACCGTCCTCTTCCTGGGTGGCGAGTCGAACCACGGCAAGTCGATGGGCCAGCTCGAGGCCAATCGGCGCGGCGCGCTGCTCGTGTCCACGGAGACGACCGTCATCGACGACGACGGTGTCGTTCAGATGGGCTCGCAGGACGTCTATCTCAAGAAGCGTGCCAAAGGGACGGAACGCGCCGACAAGGCCGCGCCGAACGTGGGCGTGGCCAAGTTTTTCGGCGAGATGCCCACGTGGGACGTGTTTCGCGACCCAAGCCATGTCGATGTCGTGATCGTGCCCGCGATCGACGGCAACTTCGACCCGAGCACGAGCGAGATGATCCCCTTCGAGCGCCAATTCCAGACGCTCCACTCGCTCCAGAACTACTTTCTGCTCAATGAGCTGCTCGCGCCGGGCTGGCCAATGCCGATCCTCGACAACCAAGAGTTGCGCCGCCGTCGCGCAGAGTTCGTGCAGCGCTTCAGCGATCGTCCGTACTTCTTCATCCGGGCTGCCAACCCGCAGGTCCTGATGGACGAGGTCGAGAAGGTCATCTAGGCGTCCGACCTTGCGCACGTTCACCTACACCCGACCGGAGACGCTCCAGGAGGCCGTCTCGCTGCTTTACGAACATGGCACGGATGCACGCGTGCTCTGTGGCGGGACGGACCTGATCATCCGGCTTAGAGATCGTTCGCTTACGCCATCGGTCGTGGTCGATGTCAAGCGCATTCCCGAGTTCGCACCGTCGATAACGCGCGCCGACGGCATCCTGCGGATCTCCGGGGGAACGACGATGACCGACCTGTTCGCGGATCCTATGCTGCGCTCGACATTCAGCGCACTGGCCGACGCGGCGACGATCATCGGCTCGGTACAGATCCGCAACCGCGCGACGCTGGTTGGCAACCAGTGCAACGCATCGCCCGCGGCGGACACGGCGCCGACGCTGCTCGTCTACGGCGCGTCGTTGATCGTGGCTGGCTTTGAAAGTGAGCGACGAGTCGCATTGGACGACTTCTTCGTCCGATCGGGCGTGACCACGCTTCAACCCACAGAGCTGGTGACGGCGATCGAGATACCAATACCCACTGCTCGGACAGCATCTGCATTTGCCCGACGCACACGCCGGCGCGGCCACGACCTGGCTGCCGTGACCATGGCGGTCTCCATCGATGAACGCGGTGCGACGCGGATGGCATTCGGCAGCGTTGGGCCACGGCCGTGGGTATTCAGTGCTGACAGTGGCGAACCACCGCTCGAAGAATGGTTCGCGCGCGCTGCGCCATCGCCCACGTCCATGCGCGCATCCCCCGACTACAGACTGGCCATGTTGCGCGTCCTCGCCTCGCGCGCACTGGCCCAGGCACGCGAGCGGCTGGCTGCGACATGACGGCGATCAGCCTCACGTTGAACGGC
>JBBQEC010000129.1:0-7213 GCA_038320305.1 Candidatus Limnocylindrales bacterium
GGTCAGCTGAGCACCAAGCATGACGGAGGCCCGGCGCCGGTTTCGGAGCCGGGCCTCCGCTTTGGGTGACCTTGTCGTAGGCCCGCGGGCCGCCCGCCGATTCGACTTCGGAGATGCCCACGCGATGCCGGATATCCCACAAGCTTCCACCCCTGAATCACCGCGGCTCGTTCCGCACGTATGCAAGCGTTTCGCGAGCGGCGACCTGGTTCTCGTGATCGGCGCAGGGCCTGCAGGGCTGACGGCCGCGATTGACGTCCTGTCGCTCGGCGGAATTCCGCTCGTGGTCGACATCGAAGATCAGGTCGGCGGACTTGCGCGAACCATCGAGTACCGCGGCAATCGCATCGACCTCGGAGGCCATCGGTTCTTCTCCAGGTGCGCATCCGTGATGCAGTGGTGGCTCGACGTGCTTCCGCTGCAAGGGGCGCCGTCGCGAGACGATGTCGCGCTTGGCAGAAAGGTGCCTCTCTCCGACGAGAAGGGCGCCCCAGACCCCGAACGCGATGACGCGGTCATGCTGTCTCGGACGCGACTGTCGCGGATCTACTTCCTGCGGCGCTTCTTCGATTACCCGGTAACGTTGAGCATCACGACAGTTCGTGGTCTGGGGCTCCTTCGAATGGCGCGCATCGTCGCGAGCTATCTACATGCTCGGGTGCGCCCCATTCGCCCCGAGAAGACACTCGAAGAGTTCTTCGTCAACCGCTTCGGTCGTGTGCTGTACCAGCTGTTCTTCGAGGATTACACCCGCAAGGTCTGGGGCGTCCCCTGTTCCGAGATCGGCTCAGAGTGGGGGGTCCAGCGGGTGAAGGGCCTTTCCATTGGGGCCGCAATCAAGCATGCGGTCACCTCCTCGTCGCGGCGCGACGATTCCGTCGACCAAACCGCCGTGCCCACCACGCTGATCGGTCGCTTTCTCTATCCCAAATGCGGACCCGGACAGCTCTGGGAAGCGGTCGCAGCTCGTGTGCAGGCCCGCGGTGGCACCATCCGGTTGCAGCAGGAGGTCCTCGGGCTGTGCGTCGACAAGGGGACGGTCCGTGAGGTTCGTCTCAAGGATCTGGCCAGCGGCGAGGAGCAGACGGTCCGTCCCGATTTCGTCCTCTCCAGCATGCCGCTCGCCGATCTGGTGCTACGCATCGAGGGCGAGACCCCTCCCTTCGAGGCGCTTGATGTCGCGCGCGGGCTGCCATATCGCGACTTCATAACCGTCGGCCTCTTGGTCGCCCAAATGAGTGTCGGCGACCCCGAGAGCGGCCGTATCCCCGACAACTGGCTCTACATGCAGGAGCGCGATGTTCGGGTCGGTAGACTGCAGGTGTTCAACAACTGGAGTCCCTATCTGGTCGCGGATCCTCGGCAGACGTGGCTCGGAATGGAGTACTTCTGTTCCGAGGGCGACGAGATCTCATCGATGGACGACGCCGAGCTGGTTCGGGTTGCGATCGACGAACTCTCCCTACTCCACCTGATCGACGCCGATGACGTCCTGGACTCCGTGGTGATTCGGGTTCCCAAGGCGTATCCCGGCTACTTTGGCACCTACGACCGGATTGACGCCGTGCGCGAGTATGTGGACTCGATTGAGAACCTGTATGTCATGGGCCGTAACGGGATGCATCGCTACAACAACATGGATCACTCCATGCTCAGCGCTCAGGCTGCAGTCAATGCGATGGCGGGACAAGGGACGCGCGAAGAGGTCTGGCTCGTCAACATCGACGACGAGCACCACGAAGAGCCATCCGCCGCGGAGTTCTGAGCAGGGCCGGCTGTGTCCCTGCGCCGCTAGGGACCCCAGGTGCGAGTGACTTCTCGTCTCGCAAACTGAAGTTCGGCTGCTGCCACCTTTGTCAGCGCCTTCACAGCACGGCCGTCCGAGTTGTCCATCACGGGCCCCTCGGGCCCCCCGACAACCAGGGCCGCGAGCCCGGGGAACTCCTTCACTGCCGCAGAAGCATCAGGCACATACCTGAGTAGCGGTGTGGCACGGCCCACGTTACTGAGCAGCGTGAGCTCGTATGTGGCATCGAGTGCGAGTGTCAGGCGCTCAAGGTGCAGCGTGATATGCGGTTGGCGTACGGCCGTCTCAGACGCAAGGAACAGGTCGACGCCCTCGGCGCTCACGATGTACTTTCCCGCGTTGATCTGTGAGGTTGGGCCTCTCGGGTCACTGGCCGCGGCCGTGTAGCGCAACCGCGCATCGCGCAGTGCAGCGTCGGCGAGTGTGTGATCCCCAGCCGACTGCTGCCCCGCCAGATACCACGTGAGTCCCGCCAGTCCGAGAACCCATATGGCGATCGCCATGATGACGCGGGTCGTCTTGGGCTTCACGAGCGCACCAACCCCATCAGCCAATTCAGCAGCACCGCAGGAGCGTAGACCCCACTCACAGCGGGGTACAGCAGGAGACTCCATGCCACCGCAGCGGCGAGAACCACCCAACCACGTCGTTTGAAGAGGTACGCGATGGCGAAGCCAAGGCAGACGCATCCCAGCGGGACGACCGCCATTGCCGAGTAGATGATGATCGGCCGCGGCGAGGAGATCAGGAACGCGTAGGTCGCCAGCGTTGTAGCGCCGATCGCGAACCACTCGGCGCGGTCCTTCTTGACTGCGACGTAGCAGAGCAAGATGGCGGATGGCACGAAGAGGATCCATATCCAAGGATCGTTGACGAGAGACGACATACGACCAGGGTTGTCTACGAGCGTTTCATTGCCACCGACCCATGAGACGAACCATCTGTCGGCGCCCGCGAGACTCATCAGGTGCGCAGACAGCTCGAACCCGGCGCCCTGGATACGAAGCGCATCATATTGCAGAGATATCCACTCGGCCAGCGAATAGCCTCGCGCAATCCACGGCAGATACGCAGCGAGGTAGACCGAGAGCATCGCCGAAACGAAGATCAACAGGGTTTCGGCTGCTCGAATGAGGCGCTTGCGCTGCATCCAGGTGGCGCAGAGGGCGATTACGCCAGCAGGTATGATTGCATACCATCGCAGTCCGATGGCCGCGCCGAAGAACAGTCCGGAAGCAAGACACTGCCAATCACTACGAAAATCGACCCACCGCAAGAAGAAGATCACTCCGAGGAGGATGAAGCAGACCGTCGGCAGATCCTCATGCGTCGTGTGCGACATCGCGATAGAGAACGGGTCGAGCATCAGAAGAGCAGCGGTCGCAACCGCGGGTAGCCAGTGACGAAACGCCCGGCGTGCGACAAGAAACGCGAGATAGACGGAGAGAGCGCCAAAGAACGCCCCCTTCATCCTCCATGTGATCTCGCTGTTCCCGAACACCGCGATGTTGGCCGCCGAGAGCAGGTGCTTGAGCGGCGGAGACCACCACGTGTCCGGGCCGAGAAAACCCGTTCGCGAGTAGGCGTAGGATGTCAGCACGTGGAGCCGAGCATCGTCGATGACGTTACGCACGCTTCCGATGTTGATCACTCGCAGGAGCAGCGCGGGGAAGAGGATCGCGATCGGCATCCACCAGTCGAGAGTGAACGGTGCTGAGCGGGCGCGCGACGGAGCTGCGCTCTCGTCTGGCACTGCGCTCTTGGTGTTGGTCGCGGTTGTCATTCTATTTGATGCCTGCAGACACAACGACGTCGGCCGCTTCCGGGTTTGTCCAGCGATCGATGACGTCGCTCGGGAAGGAGGCACGGGCCGAATTCTTGATGATGACGAGTGCCTTCTCGCCCCGCAGGTCGAGGGGGGCGCCCGCATCCCCAAACACCACGGGCGCTCCGTTCATGCGGCGCATCAGTCGCGGGCCTACGGGAAAGACCCCCCATTGCTGCCCGAACCCGTCTCGAAGTTGTCTCCAGTCATCCGCTGGGAGCATCACGAAGACCCGACGCGCAACACCCGCGCGAATCAGCGCTGAGGCGATGTTGGTTGCATCGACCGGCTCGGAAGGTAGCCCCACATCCGACGCGCTTTTGGAACGCAGGCCGTAGTCTCGCTCGGAGATGTCGCCGTGGAGGTCGAACAGCACCACCGTGCGGCCGCGCGCTCCCGAGGCCAAGAGCTCGCGATAGGCCTGGTCCCACGGGGTCGTGTTGACCGTGAGTTGGGTCGGAGTTGAGGTCGCGCGTCGGCCGGTAGCACCGAGCACCACTGCGGTCGCTAGGACCAGTATCAAGAGGGAAACCGCGACCAGCGCAACGGTGTGTTCTTCGAAGATCCTACGAATGTTGACTTGCAACAACGGTTCCACCTTTGTGTGTTGGTGCTCAGAACACAACCATCCCATTCTACTCGATGCGGGCATTAGACGGGGCTAAATCACTGCCGGCAGCGGTATACTTCTGTCTCGCCGCGATGCTGAAGCACACAGGCTGGATACTGGTCGAACAATGATGAGCACCGATCTCGTACTTCTGAACCCACCGACCTCCTTGTCCAAGCGCTACGGTGCGCTTGGCGCGGGGGGAAGCACCCTGCCGCCTCTGGGGCTTGCGATGCTTGCTGCGGTGGCACGAGCCGCCGGCTTCACTGTCGCAATCATCGATGCCGAGTGCCTCGGTCTCACCGCCGAGGAGGCCGCTCAGGCTGCGCTTACGCTCGCGCCCCGCGTACTCGGCGTCAGCGCCGTGACAATGACCGTGCATGACTCGGCGCTGGTGGCCCGGCTCGTCAAATCCGCCGCTCCCTCCACCTTCGCGATCATCGGCGGTGCGCATGTCTCGGCGCTGCCGGAGGCGACCCTCGAGGCATTCCCCTGGCTCGATGCAGCAGCGTTGGGTGAGGCTGAGCAGACGCTGGTCGAGGTGCTGACGGCGCTCATCCGGCGCGAGGGAAGCCTGCGCACGCTGGGGAGCCTGCACGGGCCCCTGAGCCTGCGGGATATACCCGGCCTTCTTCTGCGAGATTCCGGCGGTGAGCTGATCCGCACGGCGTCCCGTGAGCCGCTCGTCGACCTCGACGCGCTGCCATTTCCCGCATGGGATCTGCTCCCGAGCCTCGCCGATGCCTACCGGCCGCCCCTCAACGGCGTCAGCCGCCTGCCGGGAAGCTCGCTGATCACATCCCGCGGCTGCGCCGGACGCTGCACCTTCTGCGACCGCGCCGTCTCGGGCCACCGGATGCGGTTCCACTCGGCGGTATACGTCCTCGGAATGGTCGAGACCCTGCACGCCGAGTACGGCATCCGCGACATCCATTTCCACGACGACAACTTCCTGGCGAACCCGGCGAGGCTGCTCGAGCTCTGCGAGTTGCTCGAGGCGCGCCGCATGGACCTTCGGTGGTCCGCCGAGGGGCGAGTCGACCTCGTGCGCCCCGATTTGCTCGCAGCCATGAAGCGGGCCGGGTGCTGGCAAATCGCCTTCGGGCTGGAGAGCGGCTCGCAGGAGATGCTCGACCGGCTGTCCAAGGGCACGACGATCGAGCAGGCGTGCGAGGCGATCCGGATGACGCATGCGGCGGGCATCCAATCGCGGGGCCTCTTCATGGTCGGGACCCCGGGCGAAACGCCGGACACAATTCGTGCCACGCGCCGGTTCATGCTGTCACTCAGACTCGATGACATGGTCGTGCAGACGTTCTCACCCCATCCCGGCACGGAGATAGCGCGCACTCTCGGGATGGCCGAGAACTCGCCCTCGGAGTGGATCAATGCGTCGAGATTCGAGGTCTCGTACGTGCCTGAGGGACTTGAAGCCGCTGACCTGATGAAGGCGCA
Source organism: Candidatus Limnocylindrales bacterium (assembly GCA_038320305.1). Classification (GTDB taxonomy): domain Bacteria; phylum Chloroflexota; class Limnocylindria; order Limnocylindrales; family CSP1-4; genus JALYGJ01. Next base: position 5,698 of record JBBQEC010000129.1, read on the forward strand.
GCGTCGGATGTTTCGCGACTTCTACCTGCGGCCCCGCATCATTCTCGACTACGCACGACGGATGCTCAGCGATATCTCGCTCGCACGGAAGCTTCCCCGAGGGCTGTTCGCGTGGATCTCGTTCGTGTTCAGCTCTTCAGCACCCAGTTCTGAACGAAATCCAGACCGCCGCGGAACAGCAGAATGAGGTCTCCCCAAGAACGAAGGCTGCTCAGACGCCGCGCGATGTAGCGAGGCCGCAGATAGAACTCGCGCATGACCCGCTTGCGTGCCGAGGTGATCTCCTCGGCGGTGAGGTCGGCGGTGCGCATGCTCGCGCGACTCTGCTCGAAATCCGCCCACTCGTTCCCGACGACCCATCCTTCCCGAGCAGCCTGGTCGTACAGCTCGCTGCCGGGAAAGGGCACGGAGCAGTAGACCTGCATGTAGTCCGGGTCGATCTCTCTGAGGAACGCGCTCGTCTCTTCGACGGTCGCTAACGTCTCGCCGGGCAGGCCGATGACCACGTGCGCGACACTCGAGAGTCCGGCCTCGCGCGTCAAGCGAATCGCGGTGCGTGCTTGCTCGAGGGAGGCATTCTTCTTCACGCCGTCGAGCACCTTCTGGGAGCCGCTCTCGATCCCGTACGCCAGTGCCCAGCAGCCGGCGGCGCGAATTTCGCGCAGGACCTCGAGGTCGACCGTATCTACCCGGGAGTTGCAGATCCAGCGCACCTTGAACTCTCGTCGGCGTATCTCGGCGCATAGTTCAAGCACGAACTGCCGGTTGGCGAGGAACGTATCAGCCCACATGAGGATCTCATCGATCCTGTAGCGTTCCACGCACTCCTGCATCTCGTCGACCACGCTCGTCGCGGAGCGGCGACGGATGCGCGTGCCGTAGTAGCACGAGGCCGTGCAGTAGGTGCACTCCCACGGGCAGCCACGAGCGGGCATCACCGGCGTTTGGGTCCTGTCGGAGAAGGGTGCGAGGTAGCGCTCGTTATGGAGCAGGTCGCGCGCGGGGAAGGGGAGCGCATCCAGATCGTCGATGAACGGCCGGTCGGGCGCGTGAACAACAGCATCGCCTTCTCGGAACGACAGGCCCTCGACGGTCGCCAGCGATCTGCCGGTCTGCAGCGCATCAGCGAGAGAGCGGACGGTGTACTCGGGCTCGCCTCGGACAACGGAGTCGAACGCGCCGCCAGCGAGGGAGTCGTTTGGCAGTGCCGAGACGTGGACGCCCATCGCCGAGAGGTGCGCGGCACCCGCCGAGCGCACACCGCCGGCAGCGTGCAGCGCTCGTGCGAAGTCGGCGTCACCGTCGAAGGTGGGTGTGGTCACTGCGAGGACGATGAGGTCGGCTTGCGCCGCGGTGGCAGCTCTCACCGTGTCGGCGACGTCGAGACCGTCGGCTACCGCATCCAGGAAGCTCACATCATGCCCGGCTTCTCGGCACACCGCCGCGCAGGATGGGAGTGAGATGGGTGCCATGAGGTACTGGAACGACGACGCCCTGTGTTCGCAGCGACCTTCTC